>NZ_JBFADM010000021.1:0-108246 GCF_040641355.1 Streptomyces sp. NPDC020996 | reverse complement strand
GGCCGCCCCCCCCCCCGCGGGGCCCCGCCCCCGGGGGGGGCGGCCCACGCTCGGGCTCCGGGTCAGTCCATGAGCAGGACCAGCTTGCCGGTGGTCCGTCCGGTTTCGCCGAGGGCGTGCGCCCGCGCGGCGTCGGCCAGCGGGAAGGTCTCGGCGACGGTGGCGCGCAGCCTGCCGGACTCCACCAGTTCCGCGATCGCCCGCATACCGCCGTGCGAGGAGTCGACGAGCATCCTGAGCGCCCGGACGCCGAGCCGCTCGGCCTCCTCGTAGAACTCGTTCGAACCCACCGGCAGGATCGAGACCACGAGCCCGCCCGGACGCAGCACCCGCAGCGAGCGCACGGAGGTGTCCCCGCCGATCGTGTCCAGGACGACGTCGACGTCCTTCACGGCCTCGGCGAAGTCCGTCGCCCGGTAGTCGATCGCCTCGTCCACGCCGATCCCGCGCAGGAAGTCGTGCTTGCCCGCGCTCGCCGTGCCGATCACGTACGCGCCCCGCGCCTTGGCGATCTGCGTGGCCACGTGCCCCACCCCGCCGGCCGCCGCGTGGATCAGCACCCGCTGCCCCGGCCGCAGGTCCGCCGTCTCGACCAGGGCCTGCCAGGCCGTCAGGGAGACCAGCGGCAGGGCGCCCGCCTGGACGTGGTCGACGGCGGCCGGCTTGTGCGCGAAGACGCGGGCGGGAGCGGTGACGTACTCGGCGTGCGATCCGTGCCCGTAGGGATAGGACAGCATGCCGAAGACCTCGTCGCCGGGCCGGAAGCGGGCCACGCCGACGCCGACCGCCTCGACCACGCCGGACACGTCCCAGCCCAGCACGAAGGGCGGCTCGCCGAGGAAGCCGCCGGTCGCGCGGTGCTTCCAGTCGGTCGGGTTGACGCCGGCGGCGCGCACCCGGACCAGCACCTCGTTCGCGCGCGGCTCGGGCCGGGGCAGCCGCACCTTCTTCAGGACCTCGGGACCGCCGAGGACGTCCTGGCTGATGGCTCGCATGGTGTTCTCAGTGCTCACAGTGCTCACAGTGCTCATGGTGGACCAGCCTGCCGGGGTCCGCCCGTCAGGAAAATGGCACGATGGTCAATGTCCGATAGGATCGTGCCATGCGGCGTGTGGAACGGGTCGTGGTTCTGGCCCTCGACGGTGTGTACCCCTTCGAACTCGGCATCCCCAGCCGCATCTTCGGCGCCGCCGACGGCCGGTACGAGGTGCTGACCTGTTCCGTGGACGGCGGTCCGGTGCGCACCGCCTCCGACTTCACCGTCACCGTCGAGCACGGCCCGGAGGCCCTGGCCACGGCGGACACGGTGGTGATCGCCTCCGTGGTGTCCTCGTGCATCCCGGCCGAACTGCCCGCCGAGGTGGCCGCCGCACTCGCGCGGATCCGCCCCGACGCCCGCATCGTCTCGATCTGCACGGCCGCCTTCCTGCTCGCCGCGGCAGGGCTCCTCGACGGCCGGAAGGCCACCACGCACTGGCGGCTCGCCGATCTGTTCCGGCGCCGGTACCCGCACATCGACCTCGACCCGGACGTCCTCTTCGTCCAAGACGGCCGCATCCTCACCTCTGCCGGAGCCGCCTCCGGCGTCGACGTGTGCCTGCACGTGGTGCGCAGCGACCACGGCAGCGAACTGGCCAACTCGGTGGCCCGCAACTGCGTGGTGCCGCCGTTCCGGGACGGCGGCCAGGCCCAGTACATCGAGCAGCCGGTCCCCGCCGGCGACGCCACCGGCACGGCCGCCACCCGGGCGTGGGCGCTGGAGAACCTCGACCGGCCGCTCACCCTGACCGAGCTGGCCGGCCACGCCCGGATGAGCCTGCGTACCTTCGCCCGCCGCTTCCACGACGAGGTCGGCCTCAGCCCAGGCCGCTGGCTCATCCAGCAGCGCGTCGCCCGCGCCCGCCATCTGCTGGAGTCCAGCGACCTGTCCGTCGACCAGATCGCCGGCCGCGTCGGCTTCGCCACCGGCGCCTCCCTGCGCCAGCACCTGCACGCCGCGATCGGGGTCTCCCCGCAGGCCTACCGGCGGACCTTCCAGGCGGCCCCGCGATAGCCGCGCTGCCCCGCGTCCCGCTCCGCCGTGGACGTTCCGGCCCGCCGCGAACGTTCCGTCCGGCCGCCGCGTCGTAGGAGCATGCAGCGGCGAAAGGACACTGGAGTGGGGATGCGAGCGGGGCTCGTGACGGTGGCGGTGCTGGTCGCGTCGGCGGCCGTGGCGTGCGGTGATGACCGGCCGGATCTCGTCGTCGACGGCACCCCGCCGGCGACGCCGTACGGCGGACCGCTGCACCTGCCCGCCGAGCGGCCCGACGGGGAGGGCGCGCGCGGCCTGCCCGGCCGGGCGGGCGCCGCAGGCCGGGCGCTGGAGTGCGACGGGGAGATCTACTCGGGCGGCGCCGCGGACCCGTGGGGACGGGGCGACGGAGGAACGACGCCGGAGGAGGGCCTGCGGGCCTACTTCGACATGGACCAGCCCGGCGTCCCCCGCCACGGCTACCGCGTGGAGCGCCGGGAGAAGGGCCGCGTGCTGTACTCGTTCGACGTGGACGGCAGGACCAAGGTCGCCGTCGTGGTCGCCGAGGACCGGCCCGGCAGGCCCGGCTGGGGACCCGAGACCAGTGCCTCCTGCGATCCGGCCGAACTGCCGGCGAGCTTCACCGACACCCAGGAGTACGAGGTCTGGACCGACGGCGACGGCGAGCGGGTGCCGGTCGCACGGCTCAGCAGCTCCGCCGGCGCCGCCCACTGCGACTGGCAGAAGGCCCACTTCCTGTCGCTGGGACAGGGCGAGGACGGCAGGACGTACGCCCGGGACCCGGACCGGGTGCTGCCGCGGGGGATGCTCACCTCCCCGTACGACGGTGACGTACCGTTGCCCGCCGGCGCCCACGACACCGGATACCGCCTGCGCGAGCGGCAGTTGTGGCTGACGGACGATCCGTCCCGGGTGTACGTGCGCACCTCCCGGGGCGTCGAGGCCTGGCCCCTCGTCAAGCCGGACACGGGCTGCAAATGAGCCGTCAGCGACTGGCGTGCAGCGCGACGAGCAGCTGCCACACCTGGTCGGCGATCTCTCCGGCGTCGGCCGCCAGCAGCCCGTGCAGCCAGTCGGCCAGCACCCCGGCGAAGGTGGCGGCCACCGCGGAGGCGACCAGCGGGGCGTCCGCGGCGCCCGCCAGTTCCCGTTCGCGCAGACTGTAGGCCCGCAGGTCCCGGTGCAGCACGTGGCCGAGCGGGCCGCCGCCGCCCGGGCTGAGCAGCGTCCGGTACAGGCCGGCGAGCGGGGCGAGCGAGGCGAAGAACTCGCCCAGCGCGGGCGGCGCGTGCACCGGGTCGGGCCTGCCCCGCCAGGAGTGCAGCGCCTCCACCGCCTCCCGTACGACGTCCGCGCAGGCGTCCACGGCCAGTGCCTCCAGGTCGGCGTAATGGAGGTAGAACGTGGCCCGTCCGACGCCCGCCCGGCGCACCAGCGCGGCCACGCCCACGTCGGCCAGCGGCCGCTCGGCGCATTCCGCCAGCAGGGCCGCCCGCAGCCGCGCCCGGGTACGCGCCGCGCGTGGGTCCTGAGGCGTGGGGCGGGTCATCCCGCGACGAGCACGGCGGCCAGGGCCAGGGCTCCGGGCAGGGCCTGGGCGACCAGGATGCGGCGGTTGGCCGTGGCGGCGCCGAAGACGCCGGCGACCACGACGCAGCACAGGAAGAAGACCTGGGCGCGGAATCCGGTCGGATCCGCGGCGATCAGCCCCCAGACCAGCCCGGCGGCGAGGAAACCGTTGTAAAGCCCCTGGTTGGCGGCGAGCGGAGCGGTCGCCCGTGCCATTTCGGGGCCGAACCCGTGCAGCGCCCGGCCGGGCTTGCGCTGCCACAGGAACATCTCCATCACCAGGATGTATGCGTGCAGCGCGGCCACCAGACCGACCAGCACATGCGCGAGCGTCTCCACACCGGACTCCTTTTTCTGGACAGGTGTCCATCCTAGCTGGGCAGGTGTCCAGGAAAGTGCGAGGGGGTGGATCGGCGCCGTGCACGCCCGCCGGGCGCGCTGACCGGCGCATATGCCTCCGCCAACCGCCATGCGCGACCGCCCCGGCGGCAGCGGTCAGGACCCGTCAACGACGGTCGGAGGCGGGCGCGCTGATGGTTACTCTCCGGCAAGGCCGCAGGTCCGCATAGGTATTTGTCGACCGCCGGAACCTGTCCGAGAGTGACGGAACCCTCACTTCCGTCGGACCGCCAGTTTGATCCTTTCGGGTTCTTACCCGATAAGCTCCCCTGCGTCACTACGAGTTGATGCGGCCTCCTGTCGCCCTTCTCGTGGTGCGTACTCATGAGTGCGGTCCCCCACGCCCTTGCATGCCCCCCCGTTCGATCGTGTTGCTTCGAAGGATGCAGATGGAACTCGCCACTCCGCCGCCGGCGGCGCGGGCCCCTGTCGCCTGGTACAGCTGGTGGCTCATGCCGCTGGCTTTAGGCGGCGGGACGGTTGCCGCCACATTCATGAGCTCCGAGCAGATCGGCGCGGCCGTCGCCGGAGCGGCGGCGACCACCGCCAGTGCCGTGTGCGTACGGCTGCTGCTGCGCACCCGGAGCCAGCTGGGCCGTGCGGAGGGCTCCTTCCGCGCCGCGCAGGCCGAGCACTCGCAGCAGTGGCAGCAGCACGTGGCCGGCCTGGAGCGGAAGTTCGCCGCCGAGCGCGCCGCCCAGGAGGCGCAGGCCGCCGACCGCGCCGGCGCCTACCAGGCGCAACTCGACGAGCAGGCCCAGGAGTACCAGGCACGCCTCGCCGAACAGGCCCAGTCCTACGAGGCGCAGCTCGCCGAGCAGGCCGAGGCGTGGAAGGAGCGGCTGGCCGATCAGCGGGCCGCGGTCTCCCGGCTCGCCGTCGAGCAGCTGCCCGAGGCACTCCGGCGGCTGCGCGCCGGCGACGCCGTCGAGGACCTGCTGCCGGCCCGCGACCAGCACGCCAAGATCGGCGCCGATCTCCAGGCCGACCTGCGCAAGGTGCTGCGCACCGCCCTCATCGGCGTGGAGGAGGAGTTCAACCGCTCCACCGCCGCCGAGCAGGCCGTCATCAGCATCGGCAACCGTATCCACGTGCTGACCAGCAAGCTGCGCGGCCGGCTGCACGAGATGCAGGGCGAGCACGGCCGGCTGCCCTCGGTGGCCCGTGGTCTGATGGAGCTCGACCAGGAGATCGGCCCCGCCGACTGTCTCGCCGCCAGCATCGGCGTGCTGGGCGGATCCGACCGGCCGGGCAGGCAGTGGCAGGAGCCGCAGCGGCTGCTGAGCGTGGTGCGCGGCGGCATCGGCCGGATCAAGGACTTCCACCGGGTCGAGGTGCGTCATCTGCCCGAACTCGGCGTCGACGGCGGCCTGGTCGACCACCTCACCCTGATCTTCGCCCACCTCCTGGACAACGCGGCCCGCTACTCGCCGCCCACCGAGCCGGTCGTCGTGTCCGGCAAGGAGGTGCCGAACGGTGTCGGCATCGAGATCCAGGACTCGGGCAAGGGCCTGAGCGAGGAGAAGCGGCGCGAGGCCGAACAGGCCCTCGCCGGCACCGGGGAGGGGCCGGGACTCGGCGGCATCTCCGAGGACGCCACCATCGGTCTGCGTGTCGTCGGCGCCCTCGCCCGCCGCTACGGCGTCCGCGTCACCTTCGCGGACTCGCCCTGGCTCGGCACGTCGGTAGTGGTCGTGGTCCCGCACAAGTACTTCAGCCCGCTGTCGGCGGCCGTCACGGCCACCCCCGCTCCGGCCGTCCAGCCCGCGCAGTCCGCCACGGCCGCGCCGTCCCCGGAGGCGGCCGGCGTCACGGCCGCGGCGGCGACCGCCGAGGCCGTGGAGACCACGCCCGGCGGACTGCCCCGTCGCCGCAGCAGGCGGAACGACGCACAGGCGCAGTCGGTCCAGCGCGCCGAACGGACCGACGACGTCGACGTCGCCGCCGTTCCGCCGGACGCGTCCTTCGCCGGCCTCGCCGCCTTCGCCACCGCAGGACGCGAGTCCGCCGAGGCCGGCGAAGGGCCGACCGCCGGACGCGAGTCCACCGAGCACCGCACTGAAGAGAGCGACTAGTCCACATGACGCAACAGGGAACCGACGTGAGCTGGGCGCTCCGTGATCTCGTGGAGTCCATCCCGGAGATCCGCTTCGCCCTCGTGGCCTCCAGCGACGGCAAGGCCATCACCTCTTTTGGCGCCGACGACCCCGACGACGTCGACCGCTTCGCCGCCGTCGTGGCCGGCCTGCAGGCACTGGCCCAGCCGGTCGCCGAGCAGTTCCCCAAGTACGCGGGGCAACTGCGGCTGGCCATGATCGAGGTCGACGGCGGGCACCTCTTCGTCGTACGCGCCGGTGTGGAGACGTATCTGGGCGTCCTCGCGAGGGAGGGCCTCGACCAGGGCCTCCTCGGACACCAGATGAGGGATCTGGCCCGCCGGATGGGTGAGCTCCTCGGCACCACTCCGCGCCTGGAGGAGCACTCTGGATGAGTGCTCCCCGCCGGCCCACGGACCCGTCCGGTCTCGAGCGCTACTACGTCCTCACCCGAGGACGTAGCGGACCGGGCGGTTCGGCGTCGAGCCTCGACGTGGCGACCCTCATCGTCTCCCGCACCGCCCCCGTACCGGGCATGCAGCACGAGCACGAGGAGATACTCCGGCGCTGCCGCGATCCGCTGTCGGTCGCCGAACTCGGCGCCCACCTCGGTTTGCCCTTCAACATTCTCGCGGTGCTGCTGGCCGATCTGCTCGAGGCAGGCCGCGTCGAAGCCCGCGACCCCATCCCGGCGCACGCCGTCGGCCGCGGGCCCGACCTCGCGCTCCTTGAGGAGGTACTCAGTGGACTTCAAAGGCTTTGACCACCCCGGCCGACCGGACGCCGGGGGCACCCGTTCGGTGAAGGTGATGATCGCCGGCGGCTTCGGCACCGGGAAGACCACGATGGTCCGCTCGGTCAGCGACATCAAGCCGCTGACCACCGAGGAGACCCTCACCCAGGCGAGCGCCGACGTCGACCACCTCATCGGTGTCGCCGACAAGACGCAGACCACCGTCAGCCTGGACTTCGGCAAGATCAGCCTCAACGACAGCCTGATGCTGTACCTGTTCGGCACCCCCGGGCAGGAGCGTTTCTGGTTCCTGTGGAACGGCCTGTTCAAGGGTGCGCTCGGCGCGGTCGTCCTGGTCGACACCCGGCGCCTGGCCTCCAGCTTCCGGGCGATCGAGGAGATGGAGCGCCAGAACGTCCCCTTCGTGGTGGCCCTGAACGTCTTCCCGGACTCCAAGGACTACCCGGTCGACGAGATACGGGACGCCCTGGACATACCCCCGCACACCCCGGTGGTGTCCTGCGACGCCCGTGACCGTGCCTCCAGCCGTGACGTGCTCGTCGCGCTGATCCGTCACCTGAAGGACCGCTCCGCCGTAGCACTGGAGCCCCGATGAACGACCAGACCTTAAACGGTCCCGACACCCCCCGCGGCTGCCCCTTCGCCCACGGCGGGGCCGACCTCATCCGGCTGTACGGCCCGGAAGCGGCCACCGACCCGCAGGCCATCTACGAGCGGCTGCGCAAGGAGCACGGTTCCGTCGCGCCGGTGCTGCTGGAGGGCGACGTGCCGGCCTGGCTGGTGCTCGGCTACCGGGACAACCGGCGGGTGCTGGACAACCCCCGCCAGTTCAGCCGGGACGCCCGCATCTGGCGGGACTGGCGGGAGGGCCGTATCCCGGAGACCTCGCCGCTGGTGCCGATGGTGGGCTGGCGGCCCGACTGCGTCTCCCAGGACGGGGAGCCGCACCGCAGGCTGCGCGGGGCGGTCACCGACGGGCTCCTGGCCGCCTCGAGCCGCGGTGTCCGGCGGCACGCCACGTACTTCGCGAACAAGCAGATCGACGCGTTCGCCGACGCGGGACGCGCCGACCTGGTGGCGGACTACGCCGACCACCTGCCGATGCTCGTACTCACCCGGATCCTGGGCCTTCCCGCGGCGGACGGCCGGCGCCTGGTCGAGTCCTGCGCCCAGGTCTTCAAGGGCGGCGAGGACGCCCTCGTACACAACGACCGCATCATGCAGATCCTGGGCGAACTCGCCCAGCGCAAGCGGTCGGAACCGGGTTCGGACTTCACCACCGCCCTGCTGGAGCACCCGGCGGGCCTGGACGAGGACGAGGTCGTCAGCCATCTGCGCCTGGTGCTGATCGCCGCGCACACCACGACCAGCAACCTGCTGGCCCGGGTGCTGGAGCTGGTCCTGACCGACACCGCGCGGCTGTCCGCGCTGATCGGCGGTCAGCTGACCGTGTCGGCCGTGGTGGAGGAGGTCATGTGGGACACCCCGCCGCTGGCCGTCCTGCCGGGGCGGTTCGCCGCCAGCGACCTGGAGCTCGGCGGGCACCACATCGAGGAGGGCGACCTGCTCCTGCTCGGCCTCGCCCCCGGCAACGTCGACCCGGAGATCCGGCCCGCCGACGGCGTCGCGCTCCAGGGCAACCAGTCGCACCTGGCCTTCAGTTCCGGTCCGCACGAGTGCCCCGGGCAGAGCATCGGCCAGTCCATCATCGAGATCGCGGTGGACGTCCTGCTGCACCGGCTGACGGGGCTGCGACTGGCCGTACCGCCGGAGGAGCTCAGCTCGACCGCCTCCACGTGGGAGTCCCGACTGGACAGCCTGCCGGTCGAGTTCGCCGTCTAGGCCACATCATGGGACCGCTGCCCGGCCGGTGACCGGCCGGGCAGCGTCGTTTCGGGGCGCGGCAGACGCCGGCTCACATGCTCAGCAGTCAAACGGCAGCGAGGCGTCAGCCGTCGAGCCAGTCGCCCGCGACGCCCGAGGGACGGTATCCCGTGGCGTTCCAGAGGAAGTGCGGGTGGGCGCAGCCGAACATGTAAGCGAGCAGTGTGGTGTCTTCCCTCCCGGTCTGCGGGTCGTGCAGGGCGTGGAACCTTTCGGCTCCGACTGCGCCGGCGTCCTCCTGGACATGACGAGCGCGGGCCGGGGACGGTGCGGCCATGGATGCCTCCACGGCGGCGATGTAGGTGCGGCGCAGGATCTCCCAGGTGCTGTCGATGTTGCCGTACCAGGGACCGTGCACTGCTTCGAAGGCGTGCAGTTCGGTGTCGAAGAGGGGCCATGCCCGGGGGTGTTGGGCTCGGCAGCGCGCGGACAGCTCGGCGGTCCGGGGGCTCAGTGCGGGTGCGGCGGGCCGCGGCGCGATGGTGAGGGTGGTGCCGTGGGTGAGGATGCCGGCGCACGAGTTGGGCTGCAGGTCGCAGAGCGGGCACCCGTCGGCCGGGGGGAGGCCCTGGGTGATGCCGTCGAACCACAGGGCGTGGCGGCCCGTGAGCCCCATCCAGACGATGGTGGTGGTCATCAGCCAGGTGTTCCACATCGGGGGATGCGCCTCGGGCATGCAGCCGTACTTGACCAGGGCTATGGCGCAGGCGGCGTAGAGGGCCTTGGTGTGGGTCGGCATGTCGGCGAGCCAGAAGTTGCTTATCTCGCCGGTGAGGGCGTCGGCTCGTACGTCCGCCATGTCGTCGATGACGCGGCACAGCAGCAGGGAGGCGAGGTGTTCTTCCTGCCAGAGTTCCGTGTCGGGCGAGACGTGCCAGAACAGGCAGTCCAGCATCTGCAGGAGTGAGTAGGTGCTCTGGCCGAGCGGGTTGCTCTGCGGAAGCGTGACGTTGCCCGTGTCGTGCTGCTGGAGCCAGTACTCGTCGACGGATCGCTTGTGGGCTGCGAAGAGCCCGCAGACCAGGGCCCGTGCGCTGTTGGTGCTGAAACTCTCGGCCAGGCGGCCTTCGACGAGCTGGGTGAGGCGCGTGGTGTCGATGGTGTCGATCACGCGCTTGTATTCGTGGAAGACGAGGATGTCGTCCTCGAAGCGGTGGCGGTGGCCGAGGTCTCGTTCGAGGTCGTTCATCTGCCGGGTCCAGGACCATCCACCGGTCAGGACGCTGTCGAGTTCCCGGCGGTACGGCCAGGTCTTGACGGTGAGGGGACGGCCGGCGCTCTGCCGCCAGCCGTAGTCGTCCAGCGTGCGGGCGGGGGGCGTGGGCAGCCGACTGCACAGCGGGCAGGCGCAGACGGCTGTCTGCTCCTGCTCGCGCGGCGGGGTGAGTGCCCGGCTCCTCCAGGCCCCCTCCAGCATCGTGGAGGTCACTCGGCAGAGCTCGACATCGGTGCTGACTTCGGGGAAGGCCGCTTCGATCATGCGCAGGCCCGCGTCGAGGTGTCTCAGCCTGGCCTGACCCTCCTCGTCGGGCGGCAGGAACGCGCCCGGCGCCAGACGGAGGGCTCCCTCCACATGCAGCGTGGTGCCGTACCGGGGGGCTCCGAATGCGTCCAGCCGCTGCTGAGCGGCGTTCTGGAGCCTCTGGAACTGCTCCGTGCTCCCATTGACGTGGTTCACCAAGAGTCGGGCCAGGGCGTTCCCCGCCTCCGCGGGCTGGAGCTGGGCGCTTGACTGCGCCGGGAGCAAGCTGTCGGCGGACGCCTTCGGAACAGCACCAACGACTCGAGGTTTCACACCGGTTTCCCTTCGAACTGTGTTTCTGGCAGCGGAATCGACCGACCGTGGTCGGTTGGCCGGTCGTGTCCGAGAAGTGCCCCCGGCCGTGCGCGCGGAGGGTCACGTGACCGCCCGTACGCTCGAACTGGGGTTCGGGATAAGAAAGTTGAACCGACAAGCGGTACCAGGCTGCCCAACCCGTAAATGATCAACACGTTACCTGGCGGTGATGTTCGTTACTGCCCGAGCCTCGTGAGTTGCGTAGACTCCCGCCCTTTCCGCAGGTGGGAAGAGCGGGTGCGCGAGGCCGGCGAACGGGAGGGGCGCGAACTGCCCTGCGACGGAGGGCGGTTGACCGCCGACTGAATCAACCGCGCCGGGATATCCGCAAGGTACCGGCGGCGGGACAGCGAAGGCCCGCGCCCCGAACCCTTTCGGAGGAGACATGGCACTGGTGAAAGCGGGCGTCGTGGTGCTCGACTGCGCCGAACCCGAGCGGCTCGCCGTGTTCTACCAGGAGCTTCTGGCGGGCGAGCAGACGGACGCGACCGCCAACCGGGTGGAGATCAGGAGCGCCGACGGCTTCCGGATCGCGTTCCGCCGCGACGTCAACGCGACACCGCCGAGCTGGCCGCGCCCGGAGAACTCCCTCCAGGCCCATCTCGACTTCGTGGTGGAGGATCTGGACACGGTCGAGCGCAAGGTCGTCGAGCTCGGCGGCCGCCCGCTGGAGACGCGGGACGCGTCCGGCCCGTTCGAGGAGCGCGGCTACGCCGATCCGGCCGGCCACACCTTCACCCTGCGGCGCGTCCCGTCGACCGCGCCGAAGCAGGGCTGAGGCCTGTCGCGGAGGCGTCGTCGTCGCGGCAGGCGCCACTTGCGCGACGGGCCCCGAGCCGCGGGCACGTACGGCCCGCGGCGCGGGGGGAGGCTCCGCTCAGTCCCGGCCGCTCAGTCCCGGCCGCCCTTGTCGGTGGCCGGCCAGACGCCGGTCGAGCGTTCGACGGCCTTGGCGCCCGCGCGGTCGGCGGCGCTGCGCACCACGGCGAAGAGGGCGCCCTGGACCGCGGCGGCGAGCAGCACCTCTCCCCAGCCCCGGTCGCGGTCCAGTGCGTCGGGCGCGTCCTCCTCGTGCCGGACCGCCATCCACACCTTGCGGAAGGCGACCCCCGCGAGGGCGCCGCTCGCCCAGCCCAGGGCGAAGCCGAGCGGCTTGTAGGCGAGGGGCAGTTTGAGCTTCTTCTTCTTGGCCACGTGTCTCTCCTAGTCGTGGGCCAGGGCCTTGCCGGTGGTTCAGGGCCTTGCCGTGGGCCAGGTCCTCGTCGTGGGCCAGGTCCTTGCCGTGGTTCAGGGCCGTCCCCGTGCCGGAACCTCCTCGTCGGCCGGCACGGGGCCCGGTGGGGTACCGTCGCCGAACGGCCGGCCGCCGAGTTCCTCCCGGTGATGCGGGGCGAGCCAGCCGGACAGGTCCGGCCCCAGGGGCACGATCCCGGTCGGGTTGATGCCGGTGTGCACCTGGTGGTAAGCCCGCTTGATGTGGTCGAAGTCGACGGTGTCGCCGAAACCGGGGGTCTGGTAGAGGTCGCGGGTGTACGCCCACAGCACCGGGTTCTCCGACAGCTTCCAGCGGTTGCACTTGAAGTGACCGTGGTAGACGGCGTCGAAACGGACCAGGGTGGTGAACAGCCGGATGTCCGCCTCGGTGATCGTGTCGCCGACCAGGTAGCGCTGCCGGGCCAGCCGGTCCGCCAGCGCCTCCAGGCGTCTGAAGACGCCGGCGCACGCCGCCTCGTATTCTTCCTGGCCGGTTGCGAAGCCCGCTCGGTACACGCCGTCGTTGACGTCCTCGTAGACGTCCGCCATGACCGCGTCGATCTCGTCGCGTCGGTCCCGCGGGTACAGGTCGGGCGCTCCCTCGCGGTGCAGGGCCGTCCACTCGGTGGCGAGGTCGAGGGTGATCTGCTGGTAGTCGTTGGTCACCAGCGTCCCGTCGGTCACGTCAACGATCGCGGGCACGCTCACACCGCCCGGGTATCCGGTCTCCCGCCGGTCGTAGGCCTCGCTCAGGAAGCGGATGCCGAGGACCGGGTCGCGCCCGTCCGGGTCCAGGGTGAAGCGCCAGCTCCGGTCGTCCTGGATCGGGTCCACGACGGCGAGCGAGAGCGCCTTCTCCAGGCCGAGCAGGCGCCGCGAGACCAGCGCCCGGCTCGCCCACGGGCAGGCCCGGCTCACCACCAGCCGGTAGCGTCCCGCCTGCACCGGCCAGCCGTCCCGGCCGTCGGCCGTGATCCGGTCGGCGAAGTGGCTCCGGGACCGTTTGAACGGCTTGCTGCCGTAGGCGCTGTTGCCGTCGCCTGCCATGAATGCCTCCTCGTGACGCCCGTGCTCCTGACGGTCGTCTTTCCCGTAGTTCCCCGTAGTTCCCTGAGTTTCCCCGAACTTCTCCGAAGTTCGCCGCGGTTTCCCGAATCGTGCCTCCCGGCCGGTATGCGCGGCGCGGAGCGGGGCAGTCGGCGAAGGTGAGCGCGACATCATCGGACAAGAAGGCAGACCGTCGGACACGCGTCACCGTACTGGTGGCGCTGGTGGCGAACCTGGTGATCGCCGTAGCCAAAGCCGTGGGGGGACTGCTGGCCGGATCACCGGCCCTGCTGTCGGAGGCGGCGCACTCGGTGGCCGACAGCCTGAACGAGGTCTTCCTGCTGGCCGCGCTGCGGCGCAGCCGCCGCCCGGCCGACGAGCGCCACCCCTTCGGCTACGGCAAGGAGCGGTTCTTCTGGTCGCTCCTCGCGGCCGTCGGGATCTTCGTGATGGGCGGCTGCTTCTCCGTCTTCCAGGGCTTCGAGGCGCTGCACAACGGCGCCGAGGAGAAGCTGAGCGGATATGTGGCCGGACTGATCGTGCTGGGGGTCGCCTTCGTGGCCGAGGGCGTCTCCCTGCTGCGGGCCCTGCACCAGGTGCGGCGGCAGGGCGGCGAGAGCGGTCTGCGCGACCCGGCGCTGCGCACCGTGGTCGCCGAGGACGGCACGGCGGTGCTCGGCGTGACGCTGGCCGCCGTGGGCATGGCGCTGCACATGGTGACCGGGCAGGTCGTGTGGGAGGCGTCCGCCTCGTTCGCCATCGGTGCGCTGCTCGTCCTCGTCGCCTACCACCTGGGCCGGGAGGCACGCGACCAGCTGATCGGGGAGGCCGCCGACCCCGAGACGGCGGACCGTATGCGGGCCCTGCTGGAGGCGGAGCCCGAAATCGACAGCGTGGAGGCGCTGTTCACGATGAAGACGGGACTCGACACGGCCTTGGTGGCGGCCCGCGTCGACCTGATGCCCGGTCTGGACAGCGAGCGGGTGGAGGAGGTCGCCGTGCGGATCAAGCGCTCCCTCGCGCGGGCCGTGGCGGAGGCCGACCAGATCTTCCTCGACATCACCGACCGGACGGCGCAGGAGGCACGCGAAAGCCCCGCCGCGACGGGGGAACGCGGCGGGCCCTGACAGCCACGTGCCCGGTGGTGCGGGATATATACGGTCCCCGCGGAAGATTCTTCCGCGGGGACCGCGCACGTCACCCGTCGGCCGGTTCCAGCACGAACACCGGGATCTCACGTTCGGTCTTCCGCTGGTAGTCGGCGTACGGCGGGAAGGCCGCCACGGCCCGCTCCCACCACTCGGCCTTCTCCGCGCCGTGGACCTCACGGGCGACCATGTCGCGCTTCACCGGCCCGTCCTGGAGCTCCACGTGCGGGTCCTGCGTGACGTTGTGGTACCAGACCGGATGCGTGGGCGCGCCGCCCATCGAGGCGACCGCGGCGTAGCGCCCCCGGTGCTCCACGCGCATCAGCGGCGTCTTGCGGATCTTGCCGCTCCTGGCGCCGCGGGTGGTGAGCACGATCACGGGCAGTCCGGTGTCGAGCAGAGTCGTTCCCTCGGTGCCGCCGGAGCTCTCGTACAGCTCCACCTGCTCGCGCACCCACTGTGTCGGGCTGGGTTCGTACTCGCCCTCAAGAGGCATGGCATCCGTCCCATCGTCCGGTCGTACGGCTGACTCGCACCGGTCTCGACACCGGTGCATGCGGTGTTTATCCTGGGTTACTGCTATTTGTCCCGATTAATCCATTCGTCGCCTTTCGTTCTTGTTGATTCTCCCCGACGCACCGCCGACGGGCGCGCGGACGCGACGGGGCGACCGGCGATACCCGGCCAGAATGCGAGCGCCGGTGATCTGGCCGAACTTCTCGTGGCCCCTTGGATGCCCGGGGCATCTAATGAGGGCCCTGCACGACGCGCCCATCGTCTGCGAGGTCTTCCATGACGGAAACGGAACCCGTCGTCTTTCCCCAGGACCGGACCTGTCCCTACCACCCGCCCGCCGCCTACGAGCCCCTGCGCGCCGCACGCCCGCTGGCCCGGGTCACACTCTACGACGGCCGGCCGGCCTGGCTGGTGACAGGGCACGCGCTCGCCCGCGAACTCCTGTCCGACCAGCGCCTGTCGGCGGAACGCACCCACCCCGACTTCCCGTCCCCCACCGAGCGTTTCGCGGCCGCCAGGAAGCGGAGGATCGCGCTGCTCGGCGTCGACGACCCGGAACACCGCACCCAGCGGCGCAGGATGATCCCGGACTTCACGCTCCGGCGGGCCGCCGCATTGCGCCCGCGCATCCAGCGGATCGTCGACGAACGGATCGACGCCCTGGTCGCCCAGGGGCCGCCCGCCGAACTGGTGAACGCCTTCGCGATCCCGGTTCCGTCCATGACGATCTGCGCGCTGCTCGGAGTGCCCTACGCCGACCACGAGTTCTTCGAGGGTCAGTCACGGCGGCTGCTGCGCGGCCCGACGTCCGCCGACATAGCGGACGCGCGTGACCAACTGGACGCGTACTTCGAGGAGTTGATCGACCACAAGCTGCAACAGGCGCGGCCCGGCGACGGCGTGCTCGACGAACTCGTCCACCAGCGGTTGCGCGAGGGGGAGATGGACCGCGAGGACGTCGTCTCACTGGCCACCGTCCTGCTGGTCGCCGGCCATGAGACGACCGCAAACATGATCTCCCTCGGCACGTTCACGCTGCTGCGGCACCCGCGGCGGCTGGCCGAGCTGCGCGCGGACCCCGGGCTGCTGCCCGCCGCGGTGGAGGAGCTGCTGCGCCTGCTGTCGATCGCCGACACGCTGGCGCGCCTGGCGACGCGGGACATCGAGGTGGCCGGGACGACCATCCGGGCGGGTGACGCGGTGCTCTTCTCGACCACGATCGTCAACCGCGACGAGGACGTCTACGGCGATCCCGACGTCCTCGACTTCCACCGCCCGGCCCGCCACCACATCGCGTTCGGCTTCGGCATCCACCAGTGCCTCGGCCAGAACCTGGCCCGCGCGGAGATGGAGATCGCCTTCGGCGCCCTGCTGGCCCGGCTGCCCGGCCTGAGCCTGGCCGCCCCGCCGGAGGAGATCCCCTTCAAGCCCGGCGACACCATCCAGGGGATGCTGGAGCTCCCCGTGACCTGGTGAGGGGCTGAGGCCATGCGCATCGACATCGACAGGGACCTCTGCATCGGCGCGGGCCAGTGCGCCCTGGCCGCCCCGGAGGTGTTCACCCAGGACGACGACGGGCTCAGCGCCCTCCGGCCGGGGCGCGAGGACGGCGGCGGCGACCCGATGGTGCGGGAGGCGGCGCGGGCCTGCCCGGTGGGCGCCGTCACCGTGTCCGGAGACTGAGTTCAGCGGGCCCGCAGCAGCAGGCGTGCCGTCTCGCGCGCCTCCCGCGCGGGCCGCGCGCTGCCCGTGATGCCGGCGGTCACCATGGCGCCCTCGGCCAGCAGGAACAGCTGGCCGGCGAGCGTGCCGGGCAGCCCGGCGTCCGCCACCAGCCCGGCCAGGTAGGCGCGGAACGCCCGCTTGTGCGCGCGGACCTGGGCGGCCACCCGGGGTGAGGTGGCGCCCAGTTCGCCGTAGGAGTTGATCCACGCGCAGCCGCGGAAGCCGTCCTCGCCGAACCACTCGTGGAGCCAGTCGAAGACCGCCAGGATCCGTTCCTCGGGGTCCTCGTGGCGCTCGACGTACGCGGCCAGCCGGCCGCGCCAGCGCTCGTCGCGCCGCTCCAGATACGCCTCGACCAGTTGCTCCTTCGCCGGGAAGAGCTGGTAGAGCCGCTTCAGCGACAGGCCGCAGGCGCCGCGTATCTCGTCCATGCCGACGCACTGCACGCCCCGCCCGTAGAAGAGTCTCTCCGCGGCGTCCAGCGCCTGCTCCCGGGCGGCTGCGCTGTCCATGACGGCCATGTCCGTACGACCTCTCCTTGACGTGAGAACGAGCGTTCTCCTACGGTAGCAGCCAGGCGTGAGAACGAGCGTTCTCCGCTCCGTCGCCCGCCGAGGAGGAGAGCCCCATGGCCGACCGGCCGCCCCTGCCCCCGTTCACCCGCGAGACCGCCGCTCAGAAGGTCCAGGCCGCCGAGGACGCCTGGAACACCCGTGACCCGCACCGGGTCGCGCTCGCCTACTCGGAGGACTCGGTGTGGCGCAACCGCGGCACCTTCCTCACCGGCCGTGCCCGGATCATCGAGTTCCTGACCCGCAAGTGGGAGCGCGAACGGGACTACGCGCTGCGCAAGGACCTCTGGGCGTTCGACGGCAACCGCATCGCCGTCCGCTTCCAGTACGAGTCCCGGGACGCCGACGGCCGCTGGTGGCGCTCCTACGGCAACGAACTGTGGGAGTTCGACCAGCACGGCCTGATGACCCGGCGCGAGGCGAGCATCGACGACGTGCCCATCGCGGAGGAGCAGCGCCGCATCCGCGGCCCGCGGTCCGAGGCCGAGCGCGGGACGTCCTTCCCGCTTCAGTAGGGTTCCGGGGTGATCGAACAGGACGCGAAGCCGGACGAGAAGCCCTTCCTCTACGTCGTCGTCTGCGCCGCCGGGATCGCCGCCGGCGTCGGCGGGCTGATCGCCGCCGCGCAGCGACGGGGCTGGGAGGTCGGGGTGATCGCGACGCCGGTCGCGATGAACGGCTTCTTCGACACGGCGGACGTCGAGACCCTCACGGGCCGCCCCATCCGCTCCGCCTGGCGCACCCCCGGCGATCCGCGCCCCTTCCCGTCGCCGGACGCGGTCGTGGTCGCACCCGCCACCTTCAACACCGTCAACAAGTGGGCGGCGGGCCTCGCCGACACCCTCGCCGTCGCCACCCTCTGCGAGACCTACGGGCTGGGCGTCCCCGTCGCCGTACTGCCCTGCGTGTCCGACGCGTTGGCCGCCCACCCCGCCTATCAGGACAGCCTGATCCGGCTGCGCGCCATGGGCGTCCGGTTCGGCGAACCGTACTCCGGCGAGCCGGACCGGGACGGCGTGCGGCCGGAGTTCGGCTGGGAGCAGGCCCTGGACCTGGTCGAGCGGGGGTGACGGCGGCGCCCGGGACCCGTTCTCACCGCACCTCGCGGACGTAGCCGGCGCTGCCCGGCGTGGACACCTCCACGTCCCGGCGCACGATGCTCAGCCGGCCGCCGAAGCCCGCGAGGGCCTTGCGCAGCCCGCTGTCGGTGTACTCGACGACCACCACCCGGTCGTCGAAGGCGCGCGCGTAGGCGCCGCACTCGTCCTGGGCGCCGCACTCCTCCGCCACCGCGAAGTCCAGCCCGGCCTGCTTGCGCACCCCGGCCAGCTCCACCGTGTTCTTCTGCGCGATCGCCAGGCCCCTGGCGTGCGCGTGCCGTGACAGCAGGGCGATGAAGGCGGTGGCGTCGTTCGCCGTCAGCAGGTGGCGGGAGCGGGTGTAGCTGTCGTAGTTGTCCGGCTCCACCGCGTCGAAACCCTTGTCGGCGCAGCCGTCGACGAACCGGTTGATCCGCGCGGCCACCCGCCGGCGCTTGGCCGCCGTGCGGATGTCCAGCAGCGCCTCGTCCCAGTCCCGGTCGACGACCACCCTGCCGCGGCCGTCCCGCAGCAGCAGATCGGCTGGCCAGGCCCCGCGCTCCCCGGGCTGGGCCTGGAAGGCGTTGACGTAACAGATGTTGTACAGGCCGGGCGCGGGGGACGCCGTACGGTCCCGGGTGACGATCCGCACGCCGGACGGCGGGGGATAGGCGCCGCCGATCTGGTAGTCGAAGCCGGCGTGGCGCGGCGGGAGGCGGACCGCCGCGTCCTCGGCCTCCCCGCCGGAGCCGCACCCCGTCAGCCCGGCGAGAAGAAGGAAACAAGCGCCGACGGCCGTCCCGGCCCCTCCGGCGCGCAAGACACCCACGGTGGGCATGTCCGCTCCCACGATCGCGGGTACGACCCCGCCTCGGACCCGCGCGGGGCGGCAATCCTGGCGACTCGGGCCGGACTTGGAGCTCGTCCGCTACCGGCTGGGCGTACCTCTGCGTGCCGCACCACGGCACGCGGACGATCAAAGCGCGGATGCCGGCGGCGGGTCAAGAAGGACCGGGCGTGGGGGCGGAGCGGACCCAGGACGCGTGGCGCCGGTCGAACTCGGAGCGGACCATGCCGAGTTGACGGGACTTTCCCAGCCGTACACCCCGTATCCGATCACCGGACACTGACACGGACCTGCTTGTCGACACTTTGTTGAATGCCGGCGGGGGCGCCCGGAGCGCAAAAGCATGCGCTCTCTTGTTACATATTGCTGAGCTGTGCAAAGGTGTGTTCTGTCGGCGCACGGACGGCAGCCGTTCCCCTGTGCGCGCGAGGCCGCTCCCGCGTTCGCCTTCCGCTTCAAGAGAGCTTTTGCAGGCGTGCGTTCGAGAAGCCGAATCCCGTATGTGCGGAGCAGTCGCGGTGTCGGCGGCTCCCGTGCCGTGTGGTATGCACTCGATGCCGCACGCCCTCGAGAGGAATGCAGCCGTGAAAGACGTCGGTCTGTCGAATTCCCCCGCAGTCGTGCGCGAGTTCGAAGCGACGGACGAACAACTGAGCACCGAACTCAAGAAGTGGACGGGTACGACACCCGCGCTTCAACCCGTGGGTGAACTCCTCGACCGGCACTGGGAAGCGGCGTTCGCCTATGCCCGGTTGTGCACCGACGGCGCCCGCAACGCGGGAATGCTCACGTCCGCCGCGTTCACCAGACTTTTCGGCGAATCCCTGCGGCAGAACGGACCGACCTCCGCCTGGCGGCCCGCGCTTCTGCTCACCGTGGGCCGGATCGCCGCCGAGTGGGACGGCGACGGCCGACGCGAGATGCTCCATCCGGACCTGCGCTCCGCGGAGGGCGAGGACGAACGCCTGGCGGCCCGCCTGCTGCCGCCGCCCCACCGGCGGCTGCTGTCCGAGGCGTTCCAGCGGCTGCCCCAGCCGGCGCGCTGCCTGGTGTGGCACACGGAGGTCGAGTCGGAGCCCATCGACGTGCCCGCCCGGCTGCTCGGCCTGGACGTCGAGCGGGCCGACGTCGAACTGGCCCGGGCGCGCGAGCGGCTGCGCGAGGAGTGCCTCCAGGTCCACCGCGAACTCGCGCCGGAGCAGGAGTGCCGGAGCTATCTGCGGATGCTCGACGTGACCTACCGGCGCGGCGGGGTCCACATCGACCCCGACCTCGCCGGCCACCTGAGCCGCTGCACGCACTGCCGTGACACCGCCGACCAGCTGAGCCGGTTCGAGGAGGGGCTCGGCCTGGCGCTGGCCGAGGCGGTGCTCGGCTGGGGCGCACGGGGCTATGTCGAGTTCTGGGCCGAACGCGACGAGCGCGACGCCGCCGCCGAGGAGTCCCGGCCCCCGGTGTTCCCGGGCGAGTCCTTCACCTCGGCGGAGCCCGCAGTGCCCGCACCGCCGGCGCCGCCGCCGGCACCGTCCGCGCCGCCCGCGCGGCCCGGTCCGTCGACCGGCCCCCGCGCCGGCAGGCGGGCCGCCGCCCGCCGGGCGACGCGCCGGGCCGCCCGGCGCGCGGCCGCCCGCCGCCGCAACCTCGCCGCCGCCGTCGTGACGGTCAGCGGGCTGGTCGTCCTCCCGCTGGTCCTGTGGTCCGTCCTCGGCTCCTGGGACGGCACCGCCCCGTCCGGCGGCGTCCGGCCCTCCCAGAGCCCCGGCACCGGGGGCAAGAGCGCGACCGGAGCCCCGTCCTGGGCGGGCGCGGGCTCGTCCGCCGACGGCACCGTGCGCGGCCGCCTGCACAACATCGGCTCGGGGCTGTGCGTCGCCGTCGTCGGCGCGAAGACCGTCGCGGGCGCCGAGACGGAACTGGCCAAGTGCTCCTCGGCGCCCGGCCAGCAGTGGTCGTACGCGACCGACGGACTGCTGCGCAGCGGCGCCGACCCCGGCCTGTGCCTCGACTCCCGCCTCGGCTACTCGGTGCAGCTGACGCCGTGCACGGGCGAATCCGCGGAGAGCGGCAGGAACATCCGCTACGACTTCACGCTGCGCGGGACGCTGGTGCCGCGCTGGGACCAGGACCTGGCACTGACCCCCGCCGCCACCGACGGGTCGGGCGCCCTGGTCGTCAAGAGCCGGGACGACAGCGACGTGCAGCGCTGGGCGTTCGACACCTCCAAGACCGACCTGCAGATGGAGGCCGTCAACTGGGACGCCGACGGCAGCCCCGGGCCGGTGCGCACGCCCACCCCCCGCACGTCCACGGCGCCCGCCCCCACGCCTACGCCGTCCACCACGCCGTCCGCCTCGCCGACGACCGCGCAGCCGTCGTCCGCGGCGTCGCCGTCCGCCCCCGTCCGGGACGGGCGGGGCGGCTGGGGCTCCGGCGGGGGATACGGAGGCGGCGGAGGCCGTCACTGACCGGCCCGGTCAGGTTCCGGCGACCCGCAGCGACAGCCACAGCGCCGCCACCGCCGGGACGAGCGCGGCCGGCACGGTGAGCAGGCCGAGCCGGGTGAACTCGCCCAGCTCCGCCTCATGGCCGTGCCGGCGCGCGACGCGCCGCCACAGCAGTGTCGCGAGCGATCCCGCGTACGTCAGGTTCGGCCCGATGTTCACCCCGAGCAGCACCGCGAGGACCGCACCCGGCCCGGCCGTGGCGGTCAGCGGCAGCAGGACCAGTACCGCCGGCAGGTTGTTGATCAGGTTCGCCAGTACGGCGGCCAGCGCCGCGATGCCCAGCAGCGCGGGCAGCCCCGAACCGTGAGGCAGCAGACCGCCGAGCGCCGCGGCGAGCCCGTTGTCGACCACCGCTCGCACCACGATCCCGAGCGCGAGGACGAACGCCAGGAACGCCGGGGCCGCCGCCCGCACCACCGACAGCGGCGTGGCCCGCCGCCGCACGACCGCGCGGCCGGCCAGCACCAGCGCTCCCGCCAGCGCGACCCACGCCGGCTCGACGCCGGCCGCCGAGGCCACGACGAACCCGGCCAGCGTGCAGCCCACGGTGACCAGCGCGAACAGCGGCAGCCGGGGCGTTTCACCGGGCTCGGGCGAGCGGGCGGGCGCGATCAGGTCGACGGCGAAGAAGCGACGCAGGACCAGGTACTCCGCGCCGATCGCCACCAGCCACGGCAGCGCCATCAGCGCCGCGAAGCGGGTGAAGCTCAGCCCGCTGGCCGCGAAGGCCAGCAGGTTGGTCAGGTTCGACACCGGCAGCAGCAGCGAGGCGGTGTTCGACAGGTGCGCGCACGCGTAGAGGTGCGGTTTGGCGCGCACGCCGGCCCGGGCCGCGGTGGCGAACACCACCGGCGTCAGCAGCACCACCGTGGCGTCCAGGCTGAGCACGGCCGTGATCGCCGACGCCAGCGCGAACACCGCCACCAGCAGCCGCCGGGGCGACCCGGCGGCGTGGCGCGCCGTCCACGCCCCGCACGCCCGGAACAGTCCCTCCACGTCGCAGAAGTGGGCCAGCACCAGCACCGCCGCGAGGAAGCCGACGACGGGCCCCAGCCGCTCGGCCTCGGCCCGGGCGTGCCCCAGCGAGATCGCTCCCGTGACGACGGCCAGCCCGGCGGCCGGGACGGCCGCCGCGGCCTCGGGCAGCCCCTTGGGACGCAGTACGGCGAAGGCCAGCACGGCGACGAGCAGGGTGACGGACAGGATCTCGGCGAGCGGGGTGTTCAGGGCGGGTCCTTCGGGCGGGCGGTGCGGGTGCATCCATCAAAACAGGCCACGGTGAGCGGATTCCCCCGGACCCCCCGGACCTCCACGGACTCCGGCCCCCCGGGTTCCCACGGACCCCCCGGGTTCCCACGGACCCCCCGGGTTCCCACGGACCCCCCGGGTTCCCACGGACCCCCCGGCCCCCCGGGTCCCCACGGACCCCGTGGGTCCCCGGACCCCGCGGACCACGGGACCCCCGGACCCCTGGACCCCCGGTGACTCGGGACCCGGGGGTCCCCCGGGTCGGTCCCCCGGCCCCCGCCCGGCTCCGTCGGATCCAGTCGGGCCCGCCGCTCAGACGCCGCTGCCGGGGCGGAGCACCGTCAGGTACACCGTGGAGGAGTTGCCGGACACCGGGACCTGGCCGCCCGTCCACGTCACGGTGAGGGAGTCCAGCTCGTCCGGCGGGGTGACCACCAGGGACGCGGGAGTGGCCGGGTCGGCGCCGCTGACGTCGGGGTTGGAGAAGGACAGCCCCGCCCACGCGCTTCCGCCCGGGGCGAGCGTCACGGTCGTCGGCGTGCCCGGCGAGCGCTTCGGGTCCGGGCCGAGCTGATGCCCCGACGCGTCGACGAACGCGGCGCCCGGATAGCCGCGCACGGTGCAGGTGCGGGAGGAGGCGTTGGTCAGGACGACCGGGAAGTGCTCCTGCCCGGCGCCGGGGTCGTTGGGGCCGACGGTCGCCCGCAGCTCGGAGGTGTGACAGCGGCCCCCGGATGCGGGGGCGGTCCGGGACGCCGTGGCACCGGCCGTGGCGGTGGCGGCGGCGTCCGGGGAGGTCGTCGCCGAGCCGGCCGCGGAGCCGGCGGTGCGGCCGCCGGTGACCGGCGTGGCCGTGCCGGGCGCCGTCCGCGTACTGCTCGCCGTGCCGTCGCCGCCGGCGCCGCAGGCTGTCAGCAGTCCCAGCACGGCGACCGCGCTCGTGAGCAGGGCTGCCCGGTGGGTGGAGCGGGACGTATCAGTCATGTTCCTCAGCACTCCAGGAGATTCCTCGCACACGCCCGGCATGTGCGTTCGGGGCGCTTTGCGCGCCGTCACGAGTGTGGATGCAGGCCCCACCGGAAGAGTTCGCGGTCCGGTCCCGATTCCGTCTCACTTTCCGGCGTTTCCGGAGCCGAGCCGGAGTCGAGCCGGAGCCGAGCCGGAGCCGAGGACGCGGCCGATCGCCGGGGCCTGCGCGAGGGACGGGTACCCCGCCCGGGGCGGGCCGGACGCGCCGGCCGGCCCGGCCGTCGTCTCACTCCTCCTCGAGCAGCCCGATCTCCGCCCAGATCGTCTTGCCGTCCGCCGTGTGCCGGCTGCCCCAGCGCTGGGTGAGCTGGGCGACCAGGAGCAGCCCGCGGCCGCCCTCGTCCCAGGTCTTGGCGCGGCGCAGGTGCGGGGCCGTGTGGCTGGTGTCGGAGACCTCGCAGATCAGCGTGGTCGCGTCATGGATCAGCCGGAGCCGGATGGGGCGGGCGCCGTACCTGATGGCGTTGGTGACGAGCTCGCTGACCACGAGCTCGGCGGTGAACGCCGCATTCTGAAGCCCCCAGGTGTCGAGCTGCTCGACGACCTGTTTGCGGACGGGGGCGACCAGCGAGGGGTCGGCGGGGATGTCCCACGTCGAGACCTGGGAGGGGGGCAGCCCCCGGGTGCGGGCCAGCAGCAGCGCCACGTCGTCGGCGGCGCCGCCCGCGGGCAGCAGAGCGTGCAGGATCCGGTCGCAGGTCTCGTCCAGCGAGTCGGTGTACGTCGCCAGGGCCGCGCGCAGCAGCCGGTGGCCGGCGTCCGCGTCCCGGTCGCGGGACTCGATCAGCCCGTCCGTGTAGAACGACAGCACGCTGCCCTCGCTCAGGTCGAGGTCGGCGGACTCGAACGGCAGGCCGCCCAGGCCCAGCGGCGGCCCGGCCGGCAGGTGGATCTCCCGGGGCTCGCCCCCGGGCGGCACCACCAACGGCGACGGGTGCCCGGCGCGGGCCATCGTGCAGTGCCGGGAGACCGGGTCGTACACCGCGTACAGGCAGGTCGCGCCGACCTCGCCGGGACGGCCCTCGCCGCCGGTGTCCGCGGACAGCCGTACGACGAGGTCGTCGAGGTGGGTCAGCAGTTCCTCGGGTGCCAGGTCGATGTCGGCGAGGGTGCGCACCGCGGTGCGCAGCCGGCCCATGGTGGCCGAGGCCTGGACGCCGTGGCCGATGACATCGCCGACGACCATGGCGACCCGCATCCCGGACAGCGGTATCACGTCGAACCAGTCGCCGCCCACGCCGGCCCGCGCGGCCGGCAGATAGCGGGAGGCGGCGTCCACCGCGGGCGTCCGCGGCAGCGAGCGGGGCAGCAGGCTGCGTTGCAGGGCGAGGGCGGTCTCGCGCTCGCGGGAGAAGCGGCGGGCGTTGTCGATGCAGACGGCGGCCCGGGCCGTGATCTCCTCCGCGAGCAGGACGTCGTCGGCGGTGAAGGGTTCCGGGTTCCGGTGCCGGGTGAGCACCGCCACGCCGAGGGTGAGACCGCGGGCCCGGATCGGCACGGACATCACGGAGTGCATGCCGAGTTCCCGCACGCGCTCGCGCCGTGGCAGGTTCCAGGCCAGCCAGTGGTCCAGTTCGCCGGTGCCGAGGGCGCCCACGATGGTGCGGCCCGCGGTGAGCGAGTCGGCCTGCGGGGAGGAGGCCGGGTAGAGCTCGACGTGGCCGACCTGGGTCACCACCTCGGGGATGCCCTCGAGCACCGACTGGTGCGCGGCGCGCCGCAGCCTGACCGGCGCGGTGATGCGGGCCGGGGGCTCGCCGCCGTAGTCCTGCGGGTCGATCAGGTCGACGGTGGCGAAGTCGGTGAGCGCGGGCACGCACATGTCCGCGAGCTCCTGTGCCGTACGGGCGACGTCGAGGGTGGTGCCGATGCGCACACTGGCCTCGTTGACCAGTTGCAGCCGCTGCCGGGAACGGTAGTTCTCGGTGAAGTCGTGGGCGGCCAGGCAGACGCCCCGCACCCGTCCGTCCGCGTCCTTGATCGGCGCCAGCCGGGCCAGCCACGCGTGCGCGCTCTCCTCGCCGCCGGCGCGCATGTACGTCTGCACGTCCTGCGGCCGCCCGGTGGTGAGCACCTCGACCATGTGGCCCTCGAGCTCCTCGCTCTGCGTCTTGCCGCCGATCTCGGCCAGGCGCAGTCCCCGGATGCGTTCCTCGGGCAGCTTGATCACGCGGGCCATGGCGTCGTTGAAGCTGTGCAGGCGCAGCCGGCCGTCGTAGACGGCGACGGCGCAGGGCACCTGGGTGAGGACCGCTCCGGACAGCGGGTCGTCGGGGGAGAGGGGCTGGCCGCCCTCCAGCGGGGTGTACACGAGCCAGCGGTCCGGGCCGCCGCGCCGGTGCGCGAGCAGCCACACACGGACCGTGCGCCCGTCGCGGTGACGCAGGGTGACGGTGCCGTACCAGCGCGATCCGACGGGCGGGAGCATGGTGTCCGTGGTGTCGCGGACCACCAGGCGCCCGGCGGGACGTCCCACCACCTCGGCGGCGGACCAGCCGAGCAGCCGCTGCGCGCCGGCGTTCCACTCGATCAGGGCGCCGGAGCCGTCGATGGCGGCCCGGGCCGTCGCCGCGTCGTCGAACGGGTAGACCGGGCTCATCGTCGCCACTCCATAGCGCACTCTCAGTGAACAGGCGCGTCACTTGTGTTCCAGCCTAGTGCGTCCGGGCCTCGCGTGAACGGCGCCCCCCGGGGTGAGCCGCCCGGCACGGTCAAGGGGGATTTTCGGCCGTTGTGGCGTATGAGGCGGGAGAGCGGTGCCGGACTCTTGACTGCCGCGCGCGGCAGACCGTCAGAATCTGTTTGGTCACGATCAGTTGTGAGTGCTTCTGATTCCTGATGAGGGGGAGCGGCCATGACAGTCACGCGCAGATCGGTTCTGATCGCCTCCACGGCCGCGCCCGCGGCCGGGGCCTTACCGGTTGCCGGAGCGGCGCGGGCCGCCGAAGCCGCAGCGGGCCGGCCCGGCCGGCACATCGTCGCCCTGCGTGACGGCTGGCGCTTCGCGCTGGTCGACCCGGGCGGGATCACCGACCCCACCGGCGCGTACGCGGGGGCGGCCGACCCCGGCTACGACGACTCGGCGTGGCGCGAGGTCGCGGTGCCGCACGACTGGAGCATCGAGCAGACGCCCACCACCGACCACGGCACCAGCAGCGGCACCGGCTTCCTCCCCGGCGGCCTCGGCTGGTACCGCCTCGCCTTCACGCTGCCGCCCGCCTGGGCCGGGAAGCGGATCTCGGTGGAGTTCGACGGCGTCTACATGGACTCCTCCGTGTACTGCAACGGCACGGAGGCCGGCCGCCACCCCTACGGCTACACCGGCTTCGCCCTCGACCTCACCGACCTGTTGCACACCGACGGCCGCACCGAGAACGTGATCGCGGTCGAGGTGCGCAACCGGCTCCCCAGCAGCCGCTGGTACTCCGGCAGCGGCATCTACCGCGAAGCCCGCCTCGTCGTCACCGAGCCCGTCCACGTCGAGCGCTGGGGCACGTACGTCACCACCCCTGACGTCAGCGCCGAGCGCGCACACGTGCGGGTACGGACCTCGGTGGCGAACGTGTCGCGCACCGCGCGCGAGGTCGAGATCAGGTCCGCGGTCGAGGACCCCGGCGGCCGCACCGTCGCCCGCGCCACGACCACCGTCGAGGTCACCGACAAGACCACCGAGACGCACGAACTCACCGTCCCGAAACCGAAGTTGTGGGACTTCTCGGCCCCGCACCGCTACACCCTCCGAACCGAGCTGCGGGTGGCCGGTGAGACCGTCGACACCTTCCGGACCGTCTTCGGCATCCGCACCTTCCGCTTCGACCCCGAGGAGGGCTTCTCGCTCAACGGCGCCTACGCCAAGATCAAGGGCGTCGACCTGCACCACGACCTGGGCGCGCTCGGCGCGGCGGTCGGTGTCGACGCCGTGCGCCGGCAGATGGACATCATGAAGTCGATGGGCGTCAACGCCCTGCGCACCTCGCACAACCCGCCCTCGCCGCAGATGATCGAGGTCTGCGAGGAACTGGGCATCGTGATGATGGTGGAGGCCTTCGACTGCTGGCGGACCGGCAAGACGACGTACGACTACGGCCGGTTCTTCGACGAGTGGTGCGAGAAGGACATCACCGAGATGGTGCTCGCGGCGCGCAACTCGCCCGCCGTGGTGCTGTGGTCCATCGGCAACGAGATCCCCGACTCCACCTCCGTCGCCGGCCTCGCCATGGCCGACCGCCTCATCGCCGCCGTCAAGGCGGCCGACGACACCCGGCCCCTCGTCATCGGCTCCGACAAGTACCGCTCACTGCCGGCGAAGGGGTCCTCGGCCGACCTGATGCTCGCCAAGCTCGACGGGCTCGGTCTGAACTACAACACCGCCAAGTCGGTGGACGCCCTGCACGCGCGCTACCCGCACCTGTTCCTCTTCGAGTCCGAGTCGTCCTCGCAGACCTCCACCCGCGGCACGTACCAGGAGCCGGAGCACCTGAACACCGGCGAGAACCACACCCCGGGCAGGCGGGCGACCTCCTCCTACGACAACAACCTCGCCTCGTGGACCATGAGCGGCGAGTACGGTCACAAGAAGGACCGCGACCGCAAGTGGTTCGCCGGGCAGTTCCTGTGGTCGGGCATCGACTACCTCGGGGAGCCGACCCCGTACGACGTCTTCCCGGTCAAGGCGTCCTTCTTCGGCGCGGTCGACACGGCCGGTTTCCCCAAGGACATGTACCACCTCTTCCGCAGCCAGTGGACCAGCGAGCCGATGGTCCACCTGGTGCCCATGACCTGGAACCATCGGGAGGGCGACACGGTCGAGGTCTGGGCGTACTCCAACGTCGCCACCGTCGAACTCTTCCTCGACGGCGAGTCCCTGGGCGTGCGCACCTTCGACACCAAACGGACCACCGACGGGCGCGCCTACCTGGAGACCACCGAGGCGACCGGAGACGACAAGACCGTCACCGAAGGTCCCTGGCCGGGCAGTTACACCAGCCCCACCGGCAGCGCGGGCAAGCTGCACCTCACCTGGAAAGTGCCCTACCGTCCGGGCGAGTTGAAAGCGGTGGCGCGCAGGGACGGCAGGGCGGTCGCCACCGACGTGCTGCGCACGGCCGGCCGGCCGTGCGCCGTGCGCCTGACCGCGGACCGTGAGTCGACAGCGGCCGACGGACGTTCACTGGTGTTCGTGACGGCCGAGATCGTCGACGCGCGCGGGGTGGTGGTGCCCGACGCCGAGCACCTGATCTCCTTCGACGTCGCGGGCGGCTCCCTCGCCGGGCTCGACAACGGCCGTCAGGAGAGCGCCGAGCGCTACCGGGCGAGCACCTGGACCGCCTTCCACGGCAAGGCGCTCGCGATCGTGCGCTCCGGCACCAGGCCCGGCGCCCTGCGGGTGACCGCGCGCGCCGAGGGGCTTCAGGCGGGCACCGCGACCGTGCGCACCACCGCGGCGAGGACCGTCTCGACCACCCCGCCCGCCGTCCTCCGGCCCGACCGTCCGGCGCCCGCCGACTACCCGTACGCGGACGCCAGTTACTCCGGCCGCCCGGACACCCCGCCCGCCGCGATGCTGGACGGCGACGCGGCCACCGGTTGGTCCAACGGCTTCGTCAAGGCGGCCACGGCCCTGCTGCCCGCCTTCCGCGGGGCCCGGCCGCGGGACTGGGTGTCCGTCGACTTCGGGCGGGTGCGCGGCCTGGACCGGGTGGAGGTCTCGTTCACCGTGGACGCCACGCACAGCCTGCCCGCGTCGGTCGAGGCCGCGGTGTGGGACGGCCGGCGGTACGTGCCGGTCACCGGGACGGCCGTGGACTGGGCCACCGCCTCGGACACGCCGACCCTGATCACCTTCGACCCGGTGCGCGGCTCGCGGCTGCGGCTCACCCTGACCAGCAGCCGTCCCGGCGAGCCGGCCGGCGCGGTCCGGATCAGCCGGCTGGAGGTGCCGGCCGGCTGAGTGCGCGTCGCGGTCCGCACGCAACAACCCGTCGGGTACGCACCGTTGACGAGGCGTCACGTCACCCACAAGCATGGCCTGACCCGCCGATGGGAGCGCTCCCATTCGCCCGCGGGCGTCACCCGCACCCCCCGAGGAGCCCAGACGTGGCAAGACGCAGAACCGCCCTGCTCACCCTCACGGCCCTGCTGGGAACGGCCCTGGCCGGGCTGCCGGCCGGCCCGGCCGCCGCCGACGAGGTCGAGCAGATCAGGAACGGCACCTTCGACTCCACCGCCGACCCGTGGTGGACCACCCCCAACGTCACCGCCGGCCTGTCAGGCGGCAAGCTGTGCGCCGACGTGCCGGGCGGCACCGCGAACCGGTGGGACGCCGCGGTCGGACAGAACGACATCACCCTGGTCAAGGGGGAGACGTACCGCTTCAGCTTCACCGCGGACGGATCGCCGGAGGGGCACGTCGTCCGCGCGCTCGTCGGCCTGGCGGCGGCGCCGTACGACACCTGGTTCGAGGTGAGCCCGCAGCTGAGCGTCTCCGGCGACAGCTACTCCTACACGTTCACCTCGCCCGTCGACACCACCCAGGGCCAGGTCGCCTTCCAGGCCGGCGGCAGCGCGGAAGGCTGGCGCCTGTGCATGGACGACGTCTCGCTGCTCGGCGGCGTCCCGCCCGAGGTCTACCAGCCGGACACCGGACCGCGCGTCCGCGTCAACCAGGTCGCCTACCTGCCCGCCGGACCGAAGAACGCGACCCTGGTCACCGACGCCACGTCGAAACTGCCCTGGCAGCTCAAGGACGGCTCCGGCGCCACCGTCGCGCACGGCTGGACCGTGCCGCGCGGCGTCGACGCCTCCTCCGGACAGAACGTCCACTCGATCGACTTCGGCGCCTGGCGCAAGACCGGCCAGGACTACACGCTGGTCGCCGACGGGCAGACCAGCCGCCCGTTCGACATCGGCACCGGCGCCTACGAGCAACTGCGCCTGGACTCGGTGAAGTACTACTACACGCAGCGCAGCGGCATCGCGATCCGCGACGACCTGCGGCCGGGCTACGGCCGGGCCGCGGGCCACGCCGGCGTGGCACCCAACCAGGGCGACACCGACGTGCCGTGCCAGCCGGGCGTGTGCGACTACCGCCTCGACGTCTCCGGCGGCTGGTACGACGCCGGCGACCACGGCAAGTACGTCGTCAACGGCGGCATCGCCACCTGGGAGCTGCTGAGCACCTACGAACGCGAACTGCTCGCCCGCACCGGCGAGCCGGAGCGGCTGCGCGACGGCACCCTCGCCGTCCCGGAGAGCGGCAACAAGGTGCCGGACATCCTCGACGAGGCCCGCTGGGAGCTGGAGTTCCTGCTGAAGATGCAGGTGCCCGACGGTCAGCGGCTGGCCGGCATGGCCCACCACAAGATCCATGACGAGCAGTGGACGGGCCTGCCGCTGCTGCCGGGCGAGGACCCGCAGAAGCGCGAGCTGCACCCGCCGTCCACGCAGGCGACCCTGAACCTGGCGGCCACGGCGGCGCAGGCGGCCCGCCTGTACCGGCCCTACGACAAGGCGTTCGCGGCGCGGGCCCTCACGGCCGCCCGCAAGGCGTGGGCGGCGGCCCTCGCCCACCCGGACCTGTACGCCTCCGACAGCGACGGCACCGGCGGCGGCACCTACGCCGACTCCGACGCCACCGACGAGTTCTACTGGGCGGCCGCCGAGCTGTACCTCACCACGGGCGAGAAGCAGTTCGCCGACCACGTGCTGAACTCCCCGGTGCACACGGCCGACATCTTCGGCAGCCTCGGCTTCGACTGGGCCAGGACCGCCGCGGCGGGCCGCCTGGACCTGGCCACCGTGCCCAGCGCCCTGCCCGGCCGGGACAAGGTCCGCCGCTCGGTGGTCCAGGGCGCCGACCGCTACCTGGCCACGCTGAAGGCCCAGCCGTACGGCATGCCGTACGCGCCGGACGGCAACCGCTACGACTGGGGCTCCAGCCACCAGGTGCTCAACAACGCGGTCGTCCTCGCCACCGCCTACGACATCACCGGAGCCGCCAAGTACCGCGACGGCGCCGTGCAGAGCATGGACTACATCCTCGGCCGCAACGCGCTGAACATCTCCTACGTCACCGGCTACGGCGAGGTCAGCTCCCACAACCAGCACAGCCGCTGGTACGCCCACGAGCTCGACCCCGGCCTGCCGAACCCGCCGAAGGGGACGCTCGCCGGAGGCGCGAACTCGAGCATCCAGGACCCGTACGCGCAGAGCAAGCTCACCGGCTGCGTCGGCCAGTTCTGCTACATCGACGACATCCAGTCCTGGTCGACGAACGAGACCGCGATCAACTGGAACGCCGCCCTCGCCCGCATGGCGTCCTTCGTGGCCGACCAGGGCTGAGGCCGCCCGGGGTGTGGACGACGGGGCATCGCCCGGCCGCCGCCCGCACCCCGGCCGGTACCGTCCGGTATCCACTGTGAGCAGCGAATATTTACGATTCAGTACCCCAGCGGTACCGTGAAGGCATGCCAGCTCTGAATGTGGAGTTCAGTGATCGTGAACTCGAGGACCTGCGGCAGATCGCCAAGGAACGCGGCACGTCCATGAAGGCCCTCGTACGGGAGGCCGCCGCGGCCGACATAGCCCGGCACCGCGCGCTGCAGGAGGGTGCGGAGGCCTTCCGCAGGTTCTTCGCCTCCCACGCCGACGAGTTCGCCGCCGCCTTCCCGGACGACGAACCACCCGCCGGCGGCGAGGGACGGGCCGCCTGACCGATGGCATCCGTCATCCACATCGACGTCCCCTGGCTGCTGCAGCGCCACGAAGAGGTCCTGCCGGACCAGCCCACGATCAACGACTTCTCCGCCCTGGTGGCCGCCGTGGCCCGCCACCGTGTCGACCCGCCCCGCCTCGGCGTGGACTCCGACCCGGCCTGGCGGGCCGCCGCGCTGCTTCACACCCTCGCCCTGCTCCGCCCGCTGCCCTCGGCGAACGCCCGCTTCGCCAGCGCGACCGCCGTGGCGTACATGTTCGTCAGCGGCGTCGGCATCGACCCGCCCTACGGCGCGCTGGTCGACCTCACCCGCGACCTGATCGACGGCAAGACCGACGTCTACGGCGCGGCGGACCGGCTGCGCTCCTGGCAGATCTGAGCCCTCCCGGCCGCGCGCCGCGCGCGCCGGGCCCCCCGGGGCCGCCGGCCGAGGGCGGGAGGAACAAGGCCGGCGGCCCGACGAGCGCAGGAGAGCCGCCGTCCCGCGCAGGGCCTCCGAGAAGGGCCGGTGCCAGTCCACTACGCGGGGGTGAGCTCCGGGAGCGTGCGCGGTGCTCCGGCGCGTGCGCGTGATTCACACGGGGCGCACAGAATCCGGAAAGGCGGTGCCGGTGAGGGGAGTTGCCGCCGTATCCGAGCACGTTTCCATGATGTGGATGTTGCCCAAGTGCCTTGTTGGCCGTGAGTGACTGTGCCAGGGTGAAACTTCCGTGCGGGGGGCATGACCGGGTGGTCGCCTTCGCCTCATGGGTGACCGGGCCGGCTTGACGTACCGGAATTCACGCCTCTCGCGCCCGCCGCCGGAAGGTATGCGCCGAACAGGGGGCCAATTCCGGCGGCGACCACTGTCATTCGTCCCATGCGCGTGGGAAGGAATCCGCTCAGTGCTCACCCCCCACCCCCCTCGTCCCCCTTACCCGCCGCCCGGCGCGCTTCCCGGCGCGTCCGACGAGCACCTCGCCGCCCGGCTCAGAGACCGGGTCGACGGCGAAACGGCCCGCAGCGTCGCGCTGCTCATGGCGCGGCACTGGAGTCCGGCCCGCGAGTACGCCGCCGTCTGCCTCGCCGCCACCTCCTCCGGCCTCGCGTCCATGGTGACGGCGGCCGCCTTCCACCAGGTCCTCGACCGGCTGGCGCTGGGCGAGTCCGCCGTCGCGCTGCGTCCCCGGCTGCTGCTGGCGGTGCGGGAGACCGCCCGCACCTGGGCCGCCGGGGACGAAGTGTCCGACATGCTGCCGGAGTTGCGGAAACCCTCCGGCGGACGCGGCATGCGTACCGCGAAGTCCCTGACGCCCGAAAACCGCAAGCTGGCCGAACGGGCGTTCCACGCCCTTCCCGGACTTTCCCGCTGCCTGCTCTGGCACACCGAGGTCGAGGCGGAGCCGATATCCGTACCGGCCGGTCTGTCGGGCACGGATACCGCCGACGCGTCGGCCGCACTCGAACACGCGCGTGAAAAATTCCGTGAGGGATGTGTGCAGGCACATCGGGAACTCGCGCCGACCAAGGATTGCCGCTTCTACAACCGCCTCCTCGACGTTCCCATACGCCGGGGCGGCGCACTGCTGCCGGATGTCCGGCAGCATCTCGCGGAGTGCCGCTACTGCCGTTTCGCCGCCGAACAACTGAGTCATTTCGAGGGCGGCGGGCTGGGGGTGCTCCTCGCGGAGGCGGTGCTCGGCTGGGGCGCCCGCGGCTATCTCGAGTCGCGCCCGGGACACGCGGGCCAGGCGCCGCCCGAGCGGGTGGCGGGACGGCGCGGCGGACGCCACCGGGGCGTGCCCCGCCTTCCCCTGCCCGGCCGGCGCCCGCCCGGAGCGCCGCGCCCGGCCAGGCCGCTGCTGACCGGCGTGGGCGTCGCCTCGGCCGGTCTGCTGGTGGCGATGTTCACGGCGGGCCTGTGGTCGTCCGACCGGACGGCCGACCCGGCCGCCTCCACCGGCGCGCCCGGCGGTACGACCCCGGGCGTGGGCGGGCAGTCGGCGCCCGGTACCACCCGACTGCCGGTCACGGCAGGCAGGTTCACGCTGCGCAACGCCGCCGCCGGCCTGTGCCTCGCCGTCGAGGGCGAGCCGCGGACCGGCGCCGGGACCGAGCTGGCGGCGTGCTCCTCCGGGCTCGCCCAGCAGTGGTCGTACGAGGACGACGGGTCGCTGCGCAGCGCCGCCGCTCCCGGTCTGTGCCTCGACTCGCGGCTGGACGCCGGCGTGGTCGTCCTCGGAGCATGCGCCGGCCGGCGGGGCGAACGCGCCGACGACGTGCGCTATGACCTCACCGTGCGGGGCGAGTTGCTGCCCCGCTGGGACGAACGGCTCGCGCTGGCCCCGGTCACCGGGGAGCCGGGCGCCGACATCGTCGTGAAGGCGCGCGACCGCTCCACGGCGCAGCGCTGGCTGACCGACCCGAGGGCGTCGGCCGGTCCGGGGTCGCTGTCGATCACCGGGACGGACGGCCCGTCGCCCCGGCCCGCCGGCCTGCCGGGGCGCACGGCGTAGACGTCGTCGCGTTTGGAGTGCTGGGTGATCTGCACCGCGGCGGCCACGGCCCGTCGGGTACGGCACGCCGTCATCACACCGGCGGCCGCCGCGGTGGCGGCCGGCGACACCGCAGCCGCTCGGGCCGCTGGTCTGCCCACGCTCAACCGCAGAGGTGAGTGCACGAGGTCGGTGTCCAGCGGTCCCCGCGCATTACACACAGTTCGGTTGCGCAAGCGCTTCGCTCCTCGCTCCGCCCGCCGGCCAGCGCACGGCAAGCGGTGGGACAGGGCGGTGGGGCACCGTGGTCTGCGTCCAGCCGGGCCGTACACCCCATCGCGATCCGGCACGAACGTCCGATCGAGGTCCGACATGCCGAACTCGCTGTCCGCCCGCACCTGGGTGATCGCAGCCACTGGCCTGGCTCCGCTGACGTGGGGCTCCACCTACGCGGTGACCACCGAATTCCTTCCACCGGACCGCCCCCTGTTCACGGGCCTGGTCCGGGCGCTGCCCGCGGGGCTGGTCCTGCTGGGCATCGCCCGGACACTGCCGCGCGGTCAATGGTGGTGGAGGAGCGCCGTCCTGGGCCTGCTCAACATCGGGGCCTTCTTCCCGCTGCTGTTCTTCGCCGCCTACCGCCTGCCGGGCGGAGTCGCTGCCGTGCTCAACGCGGGTGCCCCCCTGTTCGCCGCGGTGTTCGCCCTGGTGCTGCTGGCGGAGCGTGTCTCGGCCCGGACCCTGCTGGCCGGTTTCGCCGGCGTCCTCGGTGTGGCGCTGGTGGTGCTGCGCGGCGACGCCCATCTGGACCTGCTGGGCGTGCTGGCCGGTGCTGCCGGTACCGCTTCCATGTCGGCCGGAACCGTGATGACGAAGAGGTGGGGCCGGCCGCCGTGCACCAGTGTGCTGACCATGTCCGGCTGGCAGCTCACCGCGGGCGGTGTGTTCCTGCTGCCGGTGGCGTTGCTGGTCGAGGGCGCCCCTCCCGCTCTGGACGGCAGGGCGATCACCGGGTACCTCTATCTCGCGCTGGTGAACACGGCCCTGGCCTACTGGCTCTGGCTGCGCGGCATCGGACGGCTGCCGGCGACCTCCGTCTCGTTCCTGGGGCTGCTGAGCCCGCTGTCCGCGACGCTCATCGGCTGGGTCGCGCTGGGTCAGGCACTGACGCCGCTTCAGATCGCCGGAATGGTCGTAGCGTTTGGCAGTACGATCGTCGGACAGGCGGTGGCCGGGCGCCGCTCTCCCGTACGGTCGGTACCCGTCGCCGCTCGCGGCGGCACCGGTGTCACCAACGAACCCGTGAACGGCCGATAGCGCCCGGCGTCCCACGGTCGTCCGGGCCGCCGACGCCCTTCGCCGTGACGACCACCACCCACCGCTTCTCCGGTCCGGCTTGACGCTCCGACCACTACGCACGATCGCCCGCCGGGGCGACCGGAGGACAGCGAGAGCCGCACAGCGCGCCATCGCGTTCCTGGTGCCGCCTCACTGACAGAACCCGACACGTCACGCGCAGATCCGCACGTTCGCGTGGGAGGACCCGCGTGTACGGGCCGCCTCGTTCAGCCACAGGACAGGTCTGGACGCGCTGCGTGACCTCGCGGCCGCGGGCGCCTGCCCGCCGCTCCCATCGCCGTCGCGCCCGGATTCACCCTCGAAGAGGTCGAACCCGGCCGGGTGGTGTTCACCCTGCTCCCGGCGGAGGAGCACTACAACTCCTCCGATCGGCTGTTCGCGCGCGCGACCAGCAGCTGCCTCATTGGTCCGGCCACGAAGAACACGTCCAGCAGGTCCTGATCCGGTTCCCTGCGCATCCGCTCCGTTCGCGACTGATCCGCCTCTGTCCACGGCCTTTTCGCACCGGGCAGTGAGTGGACAGCCAGCCGAAAGCCCGCCTGTCCACGGTGGTGTGTGTCCCCGAGACGGCTGGAGAACGGTTCAACGGCGCTGCTCGTTGCCGGCTGGTCGTTCCGTCGATTGCCCTCAAGGAAGTCGTATGAAGAAGATCGTGATTCTGGGTGGTGGGTTCGCCGGCGTGTGGAGCGCCGCGGCCGCCATTCGGCTGCGCGACGAGCAGAACGTGCCGCAGCACGACCTGTCGGTCACCCTGATCAGCCCGAGCCCGGATCTCGTCATCCGGCCGCGCCTGTACGAACAGGCTCTGCACGACGTCAAGGTGCCGTTGCGGCAGGTGCTGGGACCGCTGGGCGTGGACATCGTCACCGCGGCCGCGACCGGCATCGACGTCCGGGCGTCGACGGTGACGCTCGACGGCAGTCATGAGCCCGTCCGCTACGACCGGCTCGTCCTGGCCGTCGGCAGCCACGTCGTCCGCCCGGCGTTCCCGGGAGCCGAGACGGTCCATGACGTGGACTCGCTCGAGGCGGCCGAGGCGTTCCAGAGGCACCTGGACTCTCTGGCCGACTCACCCCCGGCGCGCGCCCGCTTCACGGCGGTCGTCGTCGGAGCCGGTTTCACCGGTCTGGAGGTGGCCACCGAACTGGTCGGGCGGCTGCGCGAGGTGGCCTCCGCGGTCTCCGCGGCGGACGACGTCCGCGTGGTCGTGGTCGACAAGGCCGACGTCGTCGGGCCGGAACTGGGAGACGGCCCGAGGCCGGTCATCGAGGAGGCTCTCGACCGGCTGGCGGTCGAGCGCCGCACGGGTGTCACCATCGACTCGGTCGACGGTGACCACGTGCGGCTCTCGGACGGCAGCCTCCTGGAGGCCCGCACGGTCGTGTGGACTGCCGGGATACGTGCCCATCCGCTGACCGGAGAGGTGGCCGCTCCGCTCGACCGGCTCGGCCGCCTGCGGGTCGACGAGTATCTGGCGGTGCCGGACGCACCGGGCGTGTACGCGGCCGGCGACACGGCGGCCCCCGAGGCGGCCCCGGGCCACCCGGTCACCCAGAGCTGCCAGCACGCGATTCCGCAGGGCAAGTACGCCGGGCACAACGCGGTGGCGAGTCTGCTCGGTGTGCCCCAGTCGACGTTCCGTGCCGCGCCCTATGTCACGTGCCTCGACCTGGGTGCGCAGGGCGCCGTCTTCACCACGGGCTTCGAGCGGACGGTCCTGCACACCGGCGAAGCGGCCAAGGACATCAAGGTCAAGATCAACACCGAGTGGATCTATCCGCCGGTCAATGACGTGCGGGCCCTGCTGGACCAGGCGGACCCGCGAAGCGCGCGGGCGTCCTGACCCAGGGCGCACCACCGCCACACCCCACAACAACTCACCCCTACCGAAGGAAACTCCTGTGACCACGAACGTCAAGCTCGCCGTGATCTACTACTCCTCCACCGGTTTCAGCGCCGAGATCGCCAAGGAGATCGCCGCGGCGGGAGAGAAGGCCGGGGCGGAGGTCAGGCTGCTGAAGGTGGCGGAGCTGGCGCCCGAGGCCGCCATCGCCTCCAACGAGGCGTGGGCCGCCCACGCAGCGGCGAGCGCCGACATCCCGGTTGCTCAGCCCTCCGACGTCGAGTGGGCGGACGCCGTCATCTTCGGCACCCCGACCCGATTCGGCAACGTCTCCTCCCAGCTGAAGCAGTTCATCGACACCCTGGGCGGCCTTTGGGCGGCCGGAAAGCTCGCGGACAAGGTGTACAGCGGTTTCGTCACCACCGCCACGGCTCACGGCGGCCAGGAGTCGACCCTGCTCGCGCTCTACAACTCGATCCACCATTTCGGCGGCATCCTCGTCGTGCCCGGCTACACGGACCCGGTCAAGTTCGTCGACGGCAACCCCTACGGCACCTCCCACGTGGATGGTCAGGGAGCCAACGCGGTCGACGAGACGACGCGCAACGCCGCCTACCACCAGACCGAGCGCGCGATCCGGATAGCGTCGGCGCTCAAGTCCGGCCTGTAAGCCGCCCCGCGTCGACGCGGCGCCCGGGCCGGGCGCCGCCTTCGCCGGCTGGGTTCGCACGCCTCGCGCACAGCCGTCACCTGGACAGCGGACACTGTTCCCGGGTGACGGCTGCGTCCGTGGAGGCAGGCGAGAGGAATCCTCGCCGCTCCGGTGAACGACGCGGTGATCTCCGTGTCACCCGCCCAGATACGGCCACTGCTCACGGTGTCGAGTCCGGCCAGGCTGCGCATGAGCGTCGACTTCCCGGAACCCGACGGGCCCATCACGGCGGTGAAACGGCCATGCTCGACGCCGACGTCGACCGCGTCCAGGACGACAACCCGGGTCTGCCCGGAACCGTAGTCATCGGTCACCTGACGGGCCTGGGCGGCCGTGCCCCCGTCGCTGTCCCGGACGGGAGCCGATACCGCCGTGGTCACCGCGTGTCTCCTGCCATGCGCGGGGTTTCTGCTGTGGGCGGGGTTTCTGCTGTGCCACAGAGACCGGATACGCCCGAGTGGGCCCGCTGCGAGTGGTCCTTCGCCACGCCGGGCGCAGATCCGAGCCTGACCGGCAAGGACGTCGTCCAGCGGCGCCGCAACCTCATCGACAGGATCGTCGTGTTCGCCGGCGGACCGTCGTTCCCCGGCTGGGGGCCGGGGACGGGCAGTGGCCGGAGGCGCCCCCCGCCTGACGATCCGGCCGAGTGACACTGTCCGGGCGGGATGGCACCATAAGGCCTAGTTGAAGCAGCTTTCTCGCTCCGGCACGATTCGAGGAGAGAGATCAGGTGGAGATACGCCTCCTCGGCCCCCTGGCGCTGTTGGTCGACGGACAGCCCTGCGACCTGCCCGCGCGGGCGGAGTCCTCCGTCCTCGCCCGGCTCGCCGTGAGCGCCGGAAGGCTCGTCACGGCTGAGACCCTCATCGACGCACTGTGGGCCGAACGGCTGCCGGCCGACCCCGGCAACGCGCTGCAGATACGGGTGTCCAAGCTACGGCGCGCCCTGGCCGCGGTGGGCGCCCCGCCGGACCTGATCGTCACCCGGCCCCCCGGCTACCTGGCGCAGATGGACGCCGACGATGTCGACATCCACCGGTTCGCCCGTGTCGTCGCCGACGCGCGTCATCTCGCGATCCAGTCTCCCGCTGAGGCCGTCAGACGTTACGAGGAGGCTCTGGCCCTGTGGCGCGGACCCGCGCTGGCCAACTTCATCGACGAGCCCTGGGCGAAGTCCGAGGCAGCGCGGCTGGAAGAGCTGCGGCTCACCGCGCAAGAGGAACGCGTGGACCTGCTCCTGACCCTGGGGCGCCACACCGACCTGGTCGGCGAGCTGGAGTCCTCGACGGCGCGGCATCCGCTGCGGGAACGCATGCAGGGCCAGCTCATGCGCGCTCTGTACGGAGCGGGCCGGCAGGCCGAGGCTCTCGAGGTGTACCGGCGCACGCGAGCGGCGCTCAACGCCGAGCTGGGCCTCGAACCGTCCGCGGACCTGAGGGCGTTGGAACAGGCTGTTCTCCGGCAGGACCCGACCTTGCACACGGCCCGGCAGTCCGGACCCGCCGAGGTCGGCAACCTCCCCGCTCGTCTCACGTCCTTCGTCGGCAGGACCGACGAACTCGAAGGCGTCGGCAAGCTGCTCAGCGAGTACCGTCTGGTGACACTCACCGGACTGGGAGGAGTCGGCAAGACCACACTGGCCCGCGAGGCGGCTCACGCGTGTTCTGTGAGTCCCGACGGGGCGTGGATGGTGAAGCTGGCCGATGTCACGGACGCCGCTCACGTCGCGACGGCCGCTGCGGACGCTCTCGGTGTTCCCCACGGGCGTGACGACGCCGAGGACAGTCTCATCGGAATGCTGCGGACGCGCTCGGCGCTGCTGGTGCTGGACAACTGTGAGCACCTGGTGGACGCCTGTGCCGCGTTCGTCGACAGACTCCTGGCTGCCTGCCAGGGCGTACGCGTTCTGGCCACCAGCAGGGAGCCGCTGGGACTGCCCGGGGAGGCGCAGTATCCCGTGCAGCCCATGCAGGTGCCTCCGCAGGGCACCGAACTGGCGCGCGCCCAGGAGTACGACTCCGTTCGCCTCTTCGTCGAGCGTGCCCGCGCCATCGATCCGAGCTTCGCGCTCGCCGGGTGTGACGTGGCGGCGGTCATCAGGATCTGCCGTGCTCTGGACGGCATCCCCCTCGCACTGGAACTCGCCGCCGCGTGGACCAGAAGCCTTCCCGCAGGTGAGATAGAGGCCCGCCTGGATGACCGGTTCGGCTTCCTGGTCAACGGCGCGCGAACGGCGGAGGCACGCCAGCGCACCCTGCGCGCGGCTGTCGACTGGAGCCATCAACTGCTCACCCCACCGGAGCAGACGCTGCTGCGAAGGCTGTCCGTCTTCCGCGGCGGCTTCGAGCTGCGCGCCGCCGAGGAGATCTGTCAGGGCGGCCTGGTGCGACGCGAGGACGTGCTCGGCCTGCTGCGCCGCCTGGTCGACCACTCGCTGGTGGTGCCGGGCAGCGGTTTGTGTCCCCGCTTCCGTCTTCTCGAGACGCTGCGCCAGTACGCCGCGGACCGCCTGCGCCGGGCGGACGAGGAGGAGCAGACGCTCAAAGCCCACACCCTCTACTACCTGTCCGCGGTCGAGCGGGCGAGCCGTGAGACCCGCGGTGCGGGCCAGCGCGCGTGGCTGACCTGGTTCTCCGAGGAGGGGGACAACCTGCGGCTCGCGACGGACCGGGCGCGCGCCGCGGCGGCGGCCGACCCGGACCGGGCTCTCCGTCTGGTGGCCGGGATCGGCTGGCTCTGGTACTTCGCCAGCCGTCGGGACGGTAGCGAGGAGATCGCCTCGGTGCTGAGGGAAGCGCACTCGGGCAGCGCCGGGGCGCGCGGTCTGGCGCTTCAGACGCAGGCCCTGGTCGGCCGGCCCACCGCGTGCGTGGTGCATCCCGACCCGGTGTGCGGGCGGGCGGCCGAGGAGTCCCTCTCCCTGCTCTCCCGAGTGGGTGCCGACCACGACGCCGCTTACTCCCGGCTCTTCGTGGCCGTGGAGGGCATCCGCGGTGCCGGAACCGAGCGGAGTCTGGCCCTGGTCGCGCAGGCCGCGGCCGCGCTCGAAGAACACGACGACGTATGGGGCACCGCGCTGGCGGCGTTCGTCGAGATGGAGCTGCGCTTCGCGGGCCACGCCTTCGACACCGCGGTCGAGTGCGGTGAGCGTGCGCTGAGCGGCTTCCGCCGTGCCGGCGACCACTGGGGCAGCTCCGCCGTCCAGTACCACCTCGGTATGGCACTGCACCGCACCGGGCGGCTCCACCCCGCGCTGGCCGCCTATCAGGGTGCCTGTGCCGACGGCAGAAAGATCGGGCTGGCGAACACCATCCAGTACGCGCTGGCCGGCATGGGACACATCGAGCTGTCCCTGGGCCAGGTGCGCGCCGCGCGGTTGCACTTCGAGGAGTCCCACCAGACGGCACGGGCCCTCGGTGCGAAGGGCAACCCCCTGGCGGCACTCGGGCAGGCATGCCTGGCCCGGCAGGAACGCGACCTCCCCACCGCCACCCGCCACGCGCGGATGGCACTGACGTTCCTCGACGGGCAGGACAAGCCCGACTGGCTCGCCGCCGCGCTGACGTGTCTCGGCCACATCGCCGAACTGTCCGGCGATCTCGAAGCGGCTGAGGCCCATCACCGGTCGGCGCGGACCGCGGCCGCGAAGGCGTCCGGATCCGCCGCACTGGCCGCCGCGACCGAGGGGCTCGCGAGCGTCCGGGCCGCCCTCGGGGACGGAACGGCCGCAGCACGTCTCCTCGGTGAGGCGGCGCACCATCGTTCCGTCCATCACACGCCGCCCTCGCCGTCGGAGTCCGCGGACATCGAGCGGACCGTCCGCCGCGCCCAGTCCCTGGTCGGCGGCGATGCGTACCGCCGGATCTACGCCGAGGCGTCGCGGGGCGTCGCCGTCGCCGCGGTGGAGGCCGCGGCCGGCTGACGCCCGGCCCGGGGCCGGCCGGCCCTGACACCGGGAACAGCCTGCCCGGAGAACGAGCCCCGTGGTGGCCGCGCGGTGTCCGCGGCCGCCAGCCGAGATCCCGGCTGACGGCCCGTGCGGTGGCCCAGTCCCCTGACCCAGCTCGCCGGCAGGTCCTTGGTGAACTGCACACCGGGCATCGCAAGCGCCACCGAGGCGGTGATCCGTTCCTCGCCGTGCGGTGCTCCCTGGCGGAACCGCGCTCGCGGACCAGTTCCGGCTCACCGTGCAGCTGCGCCGCGTGCACTCGATGCGAGGAGTACGGGGCCGTGACGCCGCCGGGTGGCAGGGAGGCCAGCAGTATCTTGCCGCCCGGGGGAGACCTCTTCCCTGCTGCTCACCGGCGTGAGCATCGGGTGCTCAAGATCTGGCCCGCACGCGCGTCGCGCCGTCCACGTCGAGGTGATGACGCGCAGGCCTCATGAGCCGCCGTCCACAGGGACAGCCCCTCGAAAGGCATGGGACAGCGGCTGTGTGCACTCTGCCGTGCAGGTGCCAGAAGCTCAGGCATTCAGCTGGGCCCCGGCACCGCCGGCCAGCGGAAGCTGCTTTGATCCCTAGGAGTACCGGCCATGGTTCTGCCCATCGTCCTCTCGGTGCTTGCCGCATCCAGTAACGCGCTGGGGACCGTTCTGCAGCGGCGGGCGGCACTGACGGTGCCACCGTCGACTTCCCTGAGGGTCGGCCTGATCATGGATCTGCTGCGCAGGCCGGCATGGCTTGTGGGCATCAGTGCTGTCACCGCATCCGCGATCCTCCAGGCAATGGCGCTGGTCACCGGGTCCCTCGCCGTGGTGCAGCCGGTCTTCGTTCTCGAGCTGCCGCTCGCCCTCCTGATCGGCGGAGCCGTCTTTCGTGTACACCGCTCCCGCAAGGCGTGGTGGGCGGTGGCCTGCATCGCCGGGGGGCTGGCCACCTTCCTCTTCTCGCTTGCTCCTTCCGGTGGACGCCACGAGGTTCCCGGACTGTGGTGGCTGCCCGCGCTCCTGGTGGTCGGCGGAACCGCCACGGCGCTGGTGATCGCCGGTGTGCGAAGGCCTCTGGGCGTGGGGCGGGCTGCCCTTCTGGCTGCGGGCGCAGCCCTGGGCAACACTCTCGCCGCAGCGCTCATGAAGTCGTCGATGGCCGTCCTGGACGACCGGGGAATCGACGCCTTCCTGTGGTCGTGGCAGACCTATGGGTTCGCGGTGATCGGCGGCGCTTCCCTGTGGTTGCTGGGTGCCGCGATGCAAGCCGGTCCGATCATCGCCTCACAGCCCGCGCTGACCCTGACAGACGCGGTGAGCGGGGTCGTCCTGGGGATCACGCTCTACGGCGAGGAGCCCCGTACCGGGATATGGACCGTGCCCGCCCTCACTGGATTCGCCCTGCTCGCCTACGGGATCGTGGCGCTGTCCCGTACGCGGTGCCTGGCGAACTGCCTCCCGCTGGGGGAGGAGGATCACGCCCCGGTGAGTTCCGCCGACCGGGAGCCGGCTGTCATCGCACAGCGCCAGTCAGCAACTCGCCCACCGCACTACCGGACGGAACACCCGCCCCTCTGAGGCACGGTCGACCGCTTTCCGCTCTTCCCGGCCCGTGGATCTGCGTGCCGTGGGCCTCTTCTCATCCGTTCCGCACCGCCAAGGGCACCGCTCCTGGCAACCGTCCCGGGAGACGACACCGTGCCCTCTACTGCCCCCAGCGCCTTTTCTCACGACTCCGCGCCCAGCCAACCGGTCCGGACCGGCGTGATCTGGGCCGCGGAGAGCATCACCACGCTGCTGATGCTCTTGTCGATGACGGTGCTCTTCCGCCACTTGCAGCATCCCGAGGCTTGGCTGGCTCAGCACGTGACCTCGTCTTCGCCCCGGCTCATGACCGGCGCAGTGGTCTGCGGCCTGGTCGTGGCTGTCTTGATCAGCTCGCCTCTCGGCCGGATCAGCGGCGCTCACATGAATCCCGCGGTCACCGTGATGCTGTGGCTGGCGGGCAAGGTCCCCGGAGGCAAGGTGCCGGTCTACGTGTCGGCGCAGCTGGCCGGTTCCTTGCTGGGCACAGCCCTGGGGCGTGCTCTGCTGGGCAGTCCCCTTGCCGACACGCACGTGCGCTACGCCCTGCTGAGCCCGCCCGTCCCCCGGTCATCCGTCCTGATCGGCATCGGTGAGGCGATGGCCACGGCCATGCTCCTGGCCGTCGTACTCCGCGTGGCCCGCAGTCCTGAACTGGAGGATGTCGCCTCCGTCACCGTCGGAGCGACGCTCACTGTGCTGATCATTCTCACAGCGCCACTGACCGGAAGCAGTCTCAATCCTGCACGCCAATTCGGTCCGTGGTTCATGGCCGGCTCACCCGGCCCGCTCTGGCCCTACCTGGTCGGGCCACTGGCGGCAGCCGTCCTCGTCGGGACATCCGCGCGGCTCCTCCCCAGCCGGTAGGCGGACAGGTGGCCGGCCGGCGGAGCTGTGAGCCGACCTCGGTTTCGTGGGGTCCTTGAGGCCGGGCTTGTGGTCCTGGATCGAAGGAGAGCCGGGAGCGGTGCCGGCGTGCAGGGCCTGTCCGGCGGATCGCGTCGGAGAAATCCGGCGGCACCTTCAAGCCCGGGTGGAGCGGGTCTGGTGCGTCCAGGTGCAAGGCGGAGGAGGGAGTCGACGCGCGGTCGGGGACCGACGACAGCCGCAGACAGGCGTGCCACACCCCGCCTGTCCGGCAGATCCGCCGGACAGGCCCTGCGACGCTCGCGGTCACACGGGGTCCTCGACGAGGTCGGCCGGGCCGACGGTGGCGGGGGAGGCGTGTCCGGACAGGGCGAGGGTGAGGTCGAACTCGGCGAGCAGGCAGCGCACGACGTGCTCCACCCCCGCCTGCCCGTCGAGGCCGAGCCCGTAGACGTACGGCCGTCCGAGGAGCACCGCCCGCGCGCCCAGGGCGAGCGCCTTGAACACGTCGTCGCCGGTGCGGACGCCGCTGTCGAACAGCACGGTCAGCCGGTCGCCGACCGCCTCGGCGACCCGGGGCAGCGCGTCCGCGGCCGCGACCGAACCGGCCACCTGGCGCCCGCCGTGGTTGGAGACGACCACGCCGTCCATCCCGGCGTCCGCGGCGAGCCGGGCGTCGTCGGGGTGCAGGACGCCCTTGAGTACGATCGGGCCGTCCCAGTTCGCCCGGAGGAACGCCAGGTCCGGCCACGTCTTCGCGGGGTCGGCGAACATGCCGACGAAGTGCAGGACGGCCGCGTTCGGGTCCTCGTGCACCGGCTTGGCCAGGCCCGCCCGGAAGGCCGGGTCGGAGAAGTAGTTGGCGGTGCCCACCCCGTGCAGGAACGGCAGGTACGCCTGGTCGAGGTCGCGCGGCCGCCACGCCAGCAGCGGGGTGTCCAGCGTGACGACCAGCGCCGTGTACCCGGCCGCCTTCGCCCGGTTCAGGAAGCTGCGGGCCACCTCGACGTCCTTCGGCCAGTACAGCTGGAACCAGCGCTCGGCGTCCCCCATGGCCTCGGCCACCTGTTCCATGGGCGTGCTGGACGCCGAGGACAGCACGAAGGGCACGCCCTGGGCGGCGGCGGCCCGGGCGGCGGCGGACTCGGCGTCCGGATGCATGATCGACAGCACGCCGACCGGCGCCAGCGCCAGCGGGGCGGGCAGCGCGCGGCCGAGCACCTCGACGGACAGATCGCGCTCGTGCACGTCCCGCAGCATGCGCGGCACGATCCGCCGCCGCTGGAGGGCGGCCCGGTTGGCCCGCGCCGTGCTGCCGTCGCCCGCGCTGCCCGCCACGTATCCCACGGGTCCCGGCCCGAGCCGCCGCTCGGTCAGTTCCTCCAGCCGGGTCAGGTCGGTGGGCAGCCGCGGGACGGCCCCCGACATCCCGTTGAGATAGATCTCGTACTGGAAGTCCGCCCAGTGCTTGGCCATGCCGAGGTCCCGCCTCTCGTCGCTGAGAACGCGCTGCACCCCGACGATACTGGCGAGTAGCCGCAGGCGGGAACGTGCTCCGCACGCCGCCGCCCGCTCGGCGGCCGAGGCCGTGCCGAGCCGCGGGCGCCGGGCCGCGGCCGGTGGCGGTGATCTCCTCGCCGGCGACGGTGAAGTGCCCCGCCGTCCCCGGTGCGCGGGCGACGGCGACCCGCGTGACCAGGGCAAGCGCTTGTCGTGAGGGCCCGGTCGGAGCGTTTCAGGCCGATTGGCCAGGCGAGGGAATCAAGCCAAATGGCCGCTTCGATCGATCAGGAAGCGCTCAGTTGTGGGCTTTCGGCGATCCTTTTCCGTAACTTCGCGCCACTGATTCAATACGCAAGGTTACTGAAACCCGTGGGGTCGAGGTGAGTTTCCGCCGCGGACTCGGCAGACTCGCGCTCGCCGGTCCGGCACCACACCGACTCGGGCCGGCGCCACCCTCGTCCCAGCGGAAGGATGCACACGATGCGGAACACCGCGCGCCGGGCAGCGACCCTCGCCCTCACGGCCACCGCCGTCTGCGGGCCCCTCACCGGAGTCGCACTCGCCGCCCCGGCGGCCGCCCCCGCCTCGCTCTACGCCCCCTCGGCCCTGGTGCTCACCGTGGGCCACGGCACCGACGCCGCCCTCGCGACGCCGCAGCGGGCGGTCACCCTCAGCTGCGCTCCTACGCCCTCCGGCACCCATCCGGCCCCCGCCCAGGCCTGCGCCGAACTGCGCGGTGCGGCGGGAGACCCCGACGCCCTCGGGGCCGGCGACGACGTGCTGCTGTGCACCCGGCAGTACGACCCGGTCGTCGTCACCGTCGACGGCGTCTGGCAGGGCAGGCGCGTCTCCTACGAGCGCACCTTCGCCAACGAGTGCGTGAAGAACGCCTACGGGGCGAGCGTCTTCGCGTTCTGAGACCGGGATCGCGTGCGGTCCGCGCACACCGAGGAGGCCCGTAGCTGGGGAGTGCGGGCACCTGTCGCGGGGACGCCGTGATCTCGCACCAGGGGCCGGCCGGGCGGAGTGGGGCCGCCGGCCGGCCCCTGGCATCCCGCGGACGTCTCTCGTGCGCCGGGAGCCGGTTCCGGCTCAGGCGCGCTTGCGATGGCTGGTGTCGCACCAGGGGAAGCGGCGGCTGCGCCGGCAGGTGCACAGGGCGACGCGGAAGCGGTCGGAGCAGACGACGGTGCCGTCCTCCAGCTCCACCTCGACCGGGCCCTCGACCAGCAGCGGTCCCGGGCGCTGGACCTTGATCCGGCGCGGGGCGTCAGGCGGGTTGTTGATCCGGCGCGGGGCGTCAGGCGGGTTGTTCGGCACGGACGACCACCAGTTCCTCTCCGTCGTCGTCGGCGGACAGCAGTCCCTGCCGGCGCAGCCAGGACTCCCGGCCGCGCAGCACCGGGCCGAAGGCGATCCGGCAGCGTCGTGTCACGCTCGCCTTCAGCCCCGCCGTACGCAGGTGACCGAGCGTCAGCTCGGGTCCGCTGAGGGCCGAGTGCACCAGGAGCAGCACGCCGCCGGGCCGCAGCAGGGCCGGCGCCTCCCGGCAGATGCGGTCCAGGACGAGTCGGCCGTCCCGGCCCGCGTCCCAGGCCCGGGCCGCCCCGGACGGCGGCTCGTGGTGGTCCGGCGACGGCACGTAGGGCGGGTTGGAGAGGATCACGTCGAAGGACCGGTCCCGCACCGGCGCGAAGAGGTTGCCGCGCCGGACCCGCACCGGCACCCCGGCCAGCAGCGCGTTCGCCCGCGCCGTGCACACCGCCCGCCAGGACACGTCCACCGCGGTGACCCGGTTGCCCAGCCGCGCCGCCGCGAGCGCGAGGGCCCCGCTCCCGGTGCCCACGTCCAGCACCTCCGCGCCCGGCGGAAGCGGCTCGTCGGCCAGGGCCCCGGCCAGCAGGGCGGTGTCTTCGTCCGGCGGGTAGACGCCGGGCAGGATCAGAGGATTCACCGAACCCGTGTTCCCTGACATTCAGGAAATATGGGAGGTTCCGGAAACCTCCGGGGTAAGCAGGGACGACCTTCCGGCCCGCCAGTCCCGCAGCAGCCGGTCGGCGAGCAGGCCCTCGACATGGCCGGTGGCGTCGATCCCGAAGACGACGTCGGGCGCCAGATACGGCTCCGCCTCCAGCAGACCGCCGATGACCTCGTGGCGGACGACCTGCTCGTGCACGGCGTCGGCCTCGACGTGCTCGTCGTAGAAGTGCTCGGCGGCGGCTCCGGCGCCGGTGCGGCGCATCGCCTCCGCCAGGCGGCGGGATCCGGGGGAGGAGGTGACCTCCACCGCGGCGAAGTGGCCCACGAGCGCGCCCCGCAGTGACCGGTGCAGTCCGAAGAGGGACATCAGGTTGACGGTGACCAGCGTCTGCGCGCAGGCCGCGTCCAGATAGCGGCCGTACGTGGTGTCCAGGCCGAGGTCCGCCATCAGGTCCGCGAACAGACGCGCGTGCAGGCGGTCGGCCCGGCCGCCGCCGTACTCGTCGAACTCCACCGCGGCCATGGCCGACTTGGCCCGGCCCGTCAGCCGCGGCAGCACCCAGGCGTGCGGGTCCGCCTCCTTCAGGTGGTAGAGGGAGCGCTGCGCGGCGTACTCGCGCAGGTGCCACAACTCGCCCTCGTCACGCAGGTAGTGCGACAGCCCCGTGCCGTCGACGGGTTCCACCAGCAGTTCCGCGAGCGCGTCGTCGACGCCGGCGTGGACCGGGACGTCCGCCCGCAGGGACGCGAGGAACCGCCGCTCCAGCGCCGCGCGGACGCGCAGCAGGCCGGGGTCCCACTCGAGGTCCGGGGAGACGCCCGCGAAGCCGCGGTAGTGCAGTTCGTAGCAGAGGTAGAGGGCGAGGTGCAGGTCGTCGCCGTACGCCTCGGCGTCGGCGGCGTCCTCGGGGCGCGGCAGCGGCCCGGCGCCCCGCAGGTACTCCCCGACGGCTGTCGAGAGCGGCCCGCGGGGGGACGGCAGCGGGGGCCCTTGGTGGTCGTGCGTCATGCGCGGCGGGTACCCGCCCGCGCCCCGGTCACCCGCCTGCGGTCGGGTCATCCGCTCGCGGCGGGGCACCGCCGACGTGGCGTCCGGCGCGTCCGCGGGCGCCGTGAACAGCAGGCGCGTCCGCGAGCGTCCTGCGCAAGGGGTACGACGGTGCGCGCGGCCCCGCGCGGTCGCAGCTGACGGGCCGGGTGCCCAAGGCCGCCCGGCCCGCTCGGGTGGCGCGCGCTCCGACCGGACGGTGCTGGGAACCCGCCCGGCTGAGCCTCGTCCGGCCTCCGGGCCCGGCTCTGGCTCCGGCTCCGGGTCTGGCTCCGGGGCCGACTCCGGGGCTGGCTTCGGCTCTGGCTCCGGCGTCGGCTCCGGCTCTGTGGTCGGCTTCGACCCGGGGTTGGCCTAGTTGTGCTGACCGGACAGGTTGGTGACGCGGCTGGCTGGTGGCCTGTCTCGGGACAGTACACCTAAGCCCCGATTCCCAGTTCGAGTTCGGTTCCGGCCTCGGCTCCGGTTACGGGCCCGGATCCGGGATCAGCCGCGGGGCCGTCCGGCCGGTCCGGTGGGTGAGGCGGGTTCGGTGGGTCGGGCCGGTCGGGCCCAGCCGTCCGGCGGGTCCGGTGGGTCGGGCTCAGCCGTCGGGTCAGGTCGGGCCGGTCCGGTGGTCGGGTCGGTCGGGCTCAGCTGTCCGGTGGGTGAGGCGGGGCCGGTGGGTCGGGCTCAGCCGTCGGGTCAGGTCGGGCCGGTCCTGTGGGGCGAGCCGGACCGCCGGGCCGGTCGGGCCCGGCTGTCCGGTCTGACCCCACGGACCCGCCGGACCCGCCGGCAGGCGTGTCGTGTCAGTCGTCCTCGGATTCTTCCTGGGCGTGCGTGTTGGGGGTGATCGCGTCGCCGGCCTCGCCACTGTGGCGCCGGTCGGCGGCCTGGCCGCGGGGGGTGCGGGTCTCGGCGTCCTCGATCTCGCGCAGGACTTCCCCGAGTGCCGTCTCCGGGTGCTTCTCGGCGTCGGACATGGGTGGTCCCTCCTTCTCCTTCGGTCAGTTCCTGGCGGTCGCGATACGCAGCGGAACGGGCTCCGGGGGAGTCGGCGACTCGTTGAGGCGGGTGATCTCCGCCCACCACGACGCCCCGTCCTCGATGTGCCGCAGCAGCACACCCTCGCGTATCGCCCACGGGCAGACGGTGACCGTCCTGATCCCGGTCAGCTTCATCGCCGTGTGCCCGACCACCGCGCCGGCCAGGCTCTGCGTCGCGCGCGGCGCGGAGATGCCGGGGAGCCGGGCGCGTTCGGCGGCGGGCAGGGCGGCCAGCCTGCCGACCGCTTCCCGCAGCGCCGCACGGTCCATGCGCCGCTCCTCGAACGGGCCGTGCCGCCCGGGCGCGGCCCCGCACAACCGCCCCAGCTGCTGGAACGTACGCGAGGTGACCACCGCGGTGCGCGGGCCCTCCCAGCGGATCCGCGCCGCCACGTCCCGCAGCTGGTGCCGGACCCTGCGCCGCAGCGCCCGCAGCATCTCGGGCGACGGCGGGTCCTGGTCCTGGAAGAACTCATGGGTCAGCCGGGCCGCGCCGAGCGGCAGCGAGGCCACGAAGTCGGGCAGCCGGCCGCGTCCGAAGGCCACCTCCAGCGAACCGCCGCCGATGTCCAGCAGCGCGAGCGGCCCCGACCGCCAGCCCATCCAGCGCCGGGCGCCCAGGAACGTCAGCTCGGCCTCGACCTCCCCCGGCAGGGTGCACAGTGCGACGCCGGTCCGGCCGCGGACGGTGCGCAGCACCTCCTCGCGGTTGGGCGCGTTGCGCACGACCGCGGTCGCGAACGCCAGGGGGCCCGCCGCACCCCAGCGGGCAGCGGTCCGGCTCGCGTCGGCGACGGCCTCGGCCAGGCGCTCGACGGCCTCCCCGGGAATGGCGGCGCCCGGCTTCACCTGCTCGGCCAGCCGCAGTCGCCATTTGGCGGTGTGGACCGGCAGCGGTACTCCGGCCTCCGCGTCCGCCACAACCAGCCGGACCGTGTTCGACCCCACATCCACCACGCTGATTCGCATGGGCCCGCGTGTACCCACTTCCCGCCGGTCCCACGCGGTCCGGGCGCCGCGCCGGGGCCCCGGCCGCAGGAAACCGGCCGGGCCCCGCACGCGGGCGGCGCGGGCCGTACCACCCGGACGGCGGGCCGCCGCGGACGCCGCCCACCCTGGGCGAACGCCCGCCCCGGTACTCCCGCGAGGCCGCCGCCGCCGAGGGAGAACGACCGCGCCGGGGCCGGTGAAAAGAGGCCGAGACGCTTCCCGGCAGCGGCGAGGGGCCGCCGTCCCCTGGAAAGTGCCCAGCGGACGGCGGCCCCTCGGACCCGGGCGGCTCACCTACCGGTCGGTCACATGTGGACGACCGGTGCCGCGTCCGCGTCCTGCCGCGGCACACCGCGGCGGAAGAGCAGGAGGGTGATCACGGCGCCGGCGGCGAACAGGCCCGCCGACCACCAGAAGGCGGTGGTGTAGCTCTCGATCGTCGCCTGGGCCCGGACCAGCTTGCCGGCCGCGTCCTTGCCGTTGAGGTAGTCGGTCGCGGCGCTCGCGGCGAGCGTGTTCAGCAGCGCCGTGCCGATCGAGCCGCCCACCTGCTGCATGGCGTTGACCGTCGCGGACGCCACGCCCGCGTCCTCGGGCGCCACGCCGCCGGTCGCCAGCTGCATGGCCGGCGGCATCACCAGACCGAGGCCGACGCCGGTGACGACGAGCTGCGGCAGCACGGCGCTCACGTAGCTGGAGCCGACGCCGATCCCGGTCAGCCAGGCCATGCCCGCGGCGGCGACGGCGAAGCCCAGCGGGACGACGGCCTTCGGACCGATCCGCGGCACCAGCACGATGGTGCCCAGCTGGGCGGTCACCATCAGTGCGCCGACCATCGGCAGGAACGCCAGACCGGTCTCGGTGGGGCTGAAGCCGAGGTTGAGCTGCAGGTAGTAGGTGAGGAAGAGGAACACCCCGAACATGCCGGCGCCGGAGATCAGCACCGCCAGGAACGAGGCGGCGCGGTTGCGGTCGAGCAGGATGCGCAGCGGCAGCAGCGGGTGCGCGGCGCGCGTCTGCCACCCGGCGAAGGCGGCCAGCAGCAGCCCGCCCGCGATCAGGAACCCCCAGGTCAGCGGCGAGCCCCAGTCGTGCGTCTCGGCGTTGGAGAAGCCGTAGACCACGCAGAACAGGCCGCCGGCGACCAGCACCGTGCCCGGCACGTCCAGCTTCGATCCGGCGGCGTCCCGGTGGTTGGACAGCAGCAGCCAGCCGCCCGCGAAGGCGCCGACGGCGATGACGACGTTCACGTACAGCGTCCAGCGCCAGTCGAGCGCGTCGGTGAGCACGCCGCCGAGCAGCAGGCCCACCGCACCGCCGGCGCCCGCGATGGCGCCGTACACGCTGAACGCGCGGGCGCGCTCGCGCGCGTCGGTGAACGTGGTGTTCAGCAGCGACAGCGCGGCGGGCGCGAGCAGTGCGCCGAAGGCACCCTGCAGGGCGCGCGCGGCCACCAGCATCCCGAAGCCGCCTGCCGCACCGCCCAGCGCGGAGGCGGCGGCGAAGCCGACCACACCCGCCAGGAAGGCCGTCTTGCGGCCGAACAGGTCGGCGATGCGGCCGCCGAGCAGCAGCAGCGAGGCGAAGGCCAGCGCGTACGCGGTGACGATCCACTGCCGGTTGCCGTCGGAGAAGCCGAGGTCGGCCTGGGCCGAGGGCAGGGCGATGTTCACGATCGTCGCGTCCAGCACCACCATGAGCTGGGCCACGGCGACGACGGCGAGGATCCACCAGCGCCTCGCCGACGCCGCCTGCCGTGCCTGCGGGGCACCCGTGCGGGTGTCCTCGGCGAGAGTCTTCTGGGGCATGGGAGAACCACTCCAGGGCGAAGGAAGGTAAACGAAACCGTTTCGTACATCGCGTAGCTTAGGGCACGCTCCTCGAAACGGCAACGTTTCGCTATCCGGGCGTCCTCACGCCATCTGGCGGCGCACCAGTTCGTGCAGCCGCCCGCCGGTGTCCGCGAGCAGCCGCGCGGGCGGACCCTGCTGGGTGACCAGGCCGGAGACCGGGGCCATGCCGCGGCTCGGTGGCGACTTCTTCACAGCCGTCACGCCATCGTCGCGCGTCAGGACTTGCGGCCGCGGACCCGGATCCGGCGCTCCCGCACCAACGGCGTGCGGAGGGCTGCCGGGGTGTGCAGATCCTCCGCACGCCGTGCCCCGCTCGGGCGTTCGCTGTGCAGATTCGCTGAAGCCACGATTCCGCCGCCGACGGCGGGCGGAGTGTGACGTGCCGGGTGTGGAGCGTGTCAGCCGAGGAGGGCGTAGACCGTGCTCGCGCGCGCCGCGAGTTCGCCGGACGCCTCGTCGGTCATGGTGATGTCGGCGAACGCCATGCGCCGGCCCAGCTTGGTGAGGACCGCCTCGATCAGGACATCCGAGCCCGTCACCGCCCGCTGGAACGACGTCGACTGCTGGACCGTCGTCATCGGCACGAAGGCCCCCCGCGCGGCCGACACCGCGATCACGGTCGACGTGTCCGCCGCCGCCATCAGCGCCTGCCCCGACAGGCCGCCGCCCTCCCTCGCCAGCCGCTGCGACCAGGGCAGCCGCAGGATCGCCCGGTCGTCGCCCAACGCCTCCACGGTCAGACCGAGTTCGAGGACCCATGGGGCGAAGTTGGCAGTGAGGATCTTGTCGGCCTCGGCCGTGCTCATCGTCATATGGGGGATTGTTCCCGACGCGGCCCGCCGGGATGCGGCCGGTGGCCGATTCGGCATGGTGCGCCGCGGGCCGGCAAACGGAATTGAACGCCCCGCTCGACCCGTGCGTACCAACAGCCATCCAGGCGCCCCGAACAGCTGCCGAACGGCGGCACGGACTCCGGTCCCTCAGGAGGTCGAGAAGTTTGAGTCACAAGCGAATTCCGAAGCGCAAGGCCGCGATCGCGGCGGGCAGTGTCGTGGCGCTCGGCGCGGCCGCCATCCTGCTGCCGAACGCCAACGCGTCCCAGGACGGCGCCTCGAACGGCGCCGCCGCCCCCAAGACCCTGAAGGCGGCGGACGCCTCGGATCTCGCCTCGCGGCTGCAGAGCATGCTCGGCGACGCCTTTGCGGGCTCCTACTACGACGCCGGCAGCAAGCAGCTCGTCGTCAACGTCATATCCGGCAACGGCAACAACGCGGTCGTCCAGGCGAAGAAGGCGGGCGCCACGGTCCGCGAGGTCGACAACAGCCTCGCCGAACTCCAGTCCGGGGCACAGACGTTGAAGGCCGACGCGACCATCCCGGGTACCGCCTGGGCCGTCGACCCGAAGACGAACAAGATCGTGGTCACCGCCGACAGCACGGTCACCGGCGCCAAGTGGGACAGGCTCGAGTCGACCGTGCGGAGCCTCGGTTCGGGCATGGCGACGCTGAAGAAGTCCGCCGGCACGTTCAAGACCTTCGTGTCGGGTGGCGACGCCATCTTCGCCCAGGCCGGCGGCGGCACCGTCCGCTGCTCCCTCGGCTTCAACGTCACCGCAAGCGACGGCAGCCCCGCCTTCCTGACCGCCGGTCACTGCGGAGTGGCGGCGGCACAGTGGTCCGACTCCCAGACCGGCCAGCCCATCGCCACCGTGGACCAGGCCACCTTCCCCGGCGAGGGCGACTTCTCCCTGGTGAAGTACGACGATCCGAATACCCAGGCCGCCAGCGAGGTCAACGTCGGCGGCGGGCAGACGGTCCAGATCGCCAAGGCCGCCGAGGCCACCGTCGGCGCGCAGGTCTTCCGGATGGGCAGCACCACCGGCCTGCACGACGGCACGGTCACCGGCCTCGACGCCACCGTCAACTTCCAGAGCGAGACCGACCCGAACGGCGTGGACACCGTCACCGGCCTGATCCAGACCGACGTCTGCGCCGAGCCCGGCGACAGCGGCGGCTCCCTGTTCACGCAGGACGGCAGCGCGATCGGTCTCACCTCCGGCGGCAGCGGCGACTGCACGACCGGCGGCGAGACCTTCTTCCAGCCCGTCACCACCGCACTCCAGGCGACCGGCGCGACCCTCGGCGACGCCGGCGCGGGGGCCGGTGCGGGCGCCGGTGACCAGGCGGGCGGCGGCGACGCGGTCGGCGGCGGGACGGCCGACCCGTCCGCGACGGCCACCGGCCCGTCCGGCGCCGGCCAGACCGGTGCCGGTGACCAGTCCGGTGCCGGTGACCAGTCCGGCGCCGGGGCCGAGGACGGCTCGCAGCTCACCGAGACCCACTGATCGGCCTCACCCGCGGTTCCGGCCGACAGTGGACGGTCCGGCCCTTCGGCGGGAGGGCCGGACCACGCCGTGTCACGCACCGCCCGGCGGCGCCGGCCACCCCTTCGTCCGGAGCAGCAGCAGCGCCACGTCGTCCAGTCGTTCCCGCGCCGCCGCGCTGTGCTGGAGCAGATGGTCGGCCAGCTCCTCCAGAGGCCGGTCGCCCGCCCGTGCCAGCTCCCGCCCCAGGGTGGTGAGGGCGGTGTCGATGTCGACACCGGGCGACTCGACCAGACCGTCGGTGTACAGGACGAGCACCGAACCGGGGGCGAGGTCCACCTCCGTCGCCGGGTAGTCGGCCGAGCCGTCGACGCCCAGCAGCGGACCGCCGGCCAGCTCCAGGACCCGCACCCGGCCGTCCGGCTCCCGCAGCAGGGGCGGCGGATGGCCCGCGCGGGCCATCACCGCGCGCCCGCCCGCCGGATCGAGCCGGAGGTACAGACAGCTGGCGAACAGGTCGGCGCCCAGGTCGATCAGCAGCCGGTCGGTGCCGCGCACGACCTCCCCGGGCGCCTGGCCGACGGCCGTGTAAGCGCGTACGGCGGTACGGATCTGCCCCATCAGCCCGGCCGCGGTGACGTTGTGCCCCTGTACGTCCCCGATCACCGCCGCCGCCCCGCCCGGGGTCGGCATCAGGTCGTAGAAGTCGCCGCCGATGTCCATGTCCTTGGTGGCGGGCAGGTAGCGCGCGGCGGCCTCGACGCCGGGCAACGGCGGCAGCGAGCGCGGCAGCAGCGCCTGCTGCAGACCGTGCGCCAGCCGGTGCTTGGCGTCGTACAGCAGGGCGCGCTCCAGGGCGTGCGCGATCAGCCCGCCCAGGCTGGTGAGGACCGCCCGCTCGTCCGGGGGGAAGGGGTGCGGCCCGGCGTAGGAGAGCACGCAGACGCCCACCGGACGCCCGGAGGCGATCAGCGGCAGGTACGCCCACGCCCCGAAACCCTCCGGTGCCGCGTACCGTGCCGGGTACAGACGCTCCAGGTCCTCCCGGGACTCGAAGAACGCGGGCACGCCGGTGTTCAGCGCCTGCGCGCCCGGCGCCCGCTCGCTCAGCGGCACTGCCTCGAACCGCTCCGCGAGATCCGCCTTCCGGTGACCGTGCTGCCCCAGCACGTGCAGCCGGCCCGCCCGGGAGCCGAGCACGGCCAGGGCCTGGCTGCCCACGGCGGGCGCGATCTCCTCCGCCACGACCCGCAGCACGTCCCGCACGCCCGCCGCCTCGGTGAGTGCGCCGACCAGCGAGAGCACCTGCGAGATGGTGACCAGCCGGGGCGGGGCGTCCCCGGTCCGCGGACCGGTCCGGTTCGTCTCCGCCACGGCCCGCGCCCGGGTGATGTGCAGGCTGATCCCCGTCCTGCCGGGGTGGAGCCGGAACGACAGCCAGTCGCCGGGCGGGCGCAGCACCACGAACGACGTGCTGTGCTGGCTCAGCAGCGCGGCCCGGTACCGGTCCTCGTACACCGGGTCGTCCAGCCAGGGCACCGCCGCCCATAACTGCGCGCCGAGCAGGGCGCCGACCGGCACGCCGATCAGCTCGGCCGCCGCCGCGTTGGCGTAGCGGACCCGCCCGTGCAGGTCCAGGGAGCACAGCCCGTACGGCAGCCGCGCCGCCATCCGCGCCGCCTCCACCGTGCCCAGCGACTCGGCGACCGCGCTCGTCGGTGCGGCCGGCAGGTCGGGCTCCGCGGGCAGCGGGCGGCTCTCCTGCAGAGCCCGCTCCAGCCGTGTCGCCAGCCGGTCGCAGGCCGCGGTCAGGTGGTTGCGGTCCCGTTCGGTCAGCTCCGGCGTGCGCGAGCCGGGCCAGATCAGGAACAGCGCGCCGTAGGGCCTGGCCGCGGTGGCCACCGGCACCGCGGCGAGCGCGAAGGGATACGGCAGCACCACGGAGATACGGGGATAGCGGCGTGCCATCTCCTCCTCACTGCCCACCCAGACCAGTCGGCGCTCGCGCAGGGCCTCGGCCATCGGGATCGGCGCGTTCAGTCCCACCCGCTCCCACGGCGCGGCGAACGCCCGGGGCAGCCCCGCCATCACCGCCATCTCCAGCACCGGCGCGTCGGCCGCCAGCAGGTACACCGCGCCGGAGTGCGCGTGGACCTCGTCCATCATCGACGCCAGCGCCAGGGAGAGCAGCGGGCGGCCCACCCGCCTCCTCGTCGACGCCGGCGCCTGCCCGTCGGACACACCGACCACCTCCTCGCACACGGCCGGGCGACGGGGTCCAGCCTCGAATCTCCCTCGCGACGGCCGGACGCGCACGGTGCGAGCGAGCCGGTCGGCAGGTGACGGGCAGGTTACCGGCACCCGGGTGCCCGCCACGCGGTGAATCCGCCGCTGTACCCCGAAGGCCCCGACCCATGCCCCTTCAGTCGATGCGTGCCGAGATGCGCGCGCGCCATGTTCGCGCCCCCGCGCAACCCGATGGCCGGTTCTGCGCGCCTGAAGACCGTCATGAGCGCCAACAATGGGGCACGCGCTCTCAACACCGTTAAACCGGCGACGGCAGGCTGAAGGGACGGCAGTGATCCGGGTACTTCTGGTGCACGACGCGTGTCTGGTGCGATCGGTCCTGGCGGAGTGGTTACGGAAGGAACCCGACTTGGCGGTGGAGGAAGCGCCGTGGCACAGCGCCCCGGGGCGGGTGCGGGCCCTGCGGCCCGAGGTCTGCGCGGCGGACCTGGAATCCTCGGACTCCGCCGCCCCGCCGCCGCTCGGTGATCTGTGCCCGGAGCTGCCGGGCCGGCCGGCCCCGAACCTGCTCGTGCTCGCCAGCGCGCACCGGCCCGGTCTGCTGAAGCGGGCGGCCGAGGCGGGCGCGCTCGGCTACGTCGACAAGGGCGGCTCGCCCCACCGCCTGGTGCACGGCATACGGCGCGTCGCCCGAGGGGAGCGTTTCGTCGACGACTCGCTCGGCTTCGGCTTCCTCAAGGCCGCCGAGATGCCGCTCACCCGGCGGGAGCTGAGTGTGCTGTCACTCGCCGCCGCGGGGGCCTCCATCGCGGAGATCGCCGGGAGCCTCCACCTGTCGCACGGGACCGTGCGCAACTACATGGCGGCCATCACGCGCAAGACCGGCGCCCGCAACCGCATCGACGCCATCCGCATATCCCAGGGGGAGGGCTGGCTGTGACCGGCCGTCGGGCGCGGGCCCCCAGCTGCCGACCAGCTCGCGGTACAGCTCCGAGGAGCGCAGCAGCTCGTCATGGGTCCCGTACGCCGTCTCCCGGCCGTCCATCACGAGCACGCGGTCCGCGCGGCGGGCCGAGCTGATGCGGTGGGCCACCACGACCAGCGTTCCGCCCGGCCGGCCGGCGAAGGCGCGTTCCGCGCGTTCCTCGGCCGGCGGATCCAGATGGCAGGTGGCCTCGTCGAGCAGGGCGAGCGGGGCCTGCGACAGGTAGGCGCGGGCCAGCGCGATCAGCTGGCGCTCGCCGGCGGACAGCGCGGCCGGGTCCACCTCGGCGTCGGGGCCGCCGAGCGCCTCGACGAGCGGCGTGAGCCCGACCGCGTCGGCCGCCGCGAGCAGCTCGCGCTCGGACACGGGCCGCCGGCGCAGGTGCCCGAGGTTGTCGGCCAGGGTGCCGGTGAACACGTACGCCTCCTGCGGGATGAGCACCCGCCGGGCCGCGGCCGCCGCCGAGGGCACCGGATGCCCGAGCACGCGGATGGTGCCGCGGCTCGGCTCGAGCACCCCCGCTACCAGGGCGGTGAGCGTGGACTTGCCGATTCCGCTCGGCCCGACGACGGCCAGGTGGGAGCCGACGGGCAGCTCGAGGTCGAGGCCGTCGATCACCGGCGCGGCGCGCGGGCCGTAGGCGAAGGCGACGGAGGAGAGGGTGAGGGCGGGGGCGGGAGCGGGAGCGGGAGCGGGGGCGGGGCCGGGGACGGTGCTGCCGGGGCGGCCGGAGCCCCTGGAACCGGCCTCGCTCCCGCCGGAGCCCGCGCGTGCGCCGGGGGCGGCAGGGCCGTCGGGGGCGTCGCGGTCGTCACCGGAGGTGACACGGTCGTCGTCGAGGGTGACACGGCCGTCATCGGGCGCGTCGCGGCCGTCGGGTGTCGTCAGCCGGCGCAGGACCACCGTCAGACGGGAGCCGCTGGTGCCCAGACCGTGGACCAGGTTGCGCAGGGCGGGCAGCAGGGACTGGGTGACGTACGCGAGCGCGCCGACCAGGGCGCCCGTGGTCACGCCGTGCGCCAGCAGCCAGGGCGCCGCGGCGAGCAGCAGCACGATCGGCAGCTGCCCGCCGACCGCGAGGGACGCCACCCGCAGCACGCCGAAGCGGGCGAGGGAGCGGGCGGCCCGCAGCTCGGCCTCCACCCGCGTGCCGGTGTCGGCGGCGATCCGCGACTGCGCTCCCGTCGCCGTGATGTCCCGCAGCCCGGGGCAGACCTCGCCCAGCCGGGCGGCGAGGGCCTCGTCGGCGGCCAGGAACGCCTCCTGCCGCCGAGCCAGCGGGCGCAGCGTCGCCGCGAACAGGGCCACGCCGGCCGCCAGCGGAGGCCCGACGACCAGCAGCAGCACCGGGGCGAGCGAGAACAGGCCGACGAGCGCGCCCGCGGCCGTGAACACGAACGCCCGCGACACCATCACCAGCCCGGCGAAGGTGTCCCGCGCGATCTCCACCTGCTGGGTGAGGCCCGACAGCGCCGCGCCGTCCGCCCGGCGCACCCCGCGCTCGACCACCCGCCGCACCAGCCGGTCCCGCAGCGGCTCGACGAGCGCCGCCACGGCCGCGTAGACGCGCGCCGTCCCGTACGCGCCGAGGACGACGCCGAGTCCGGCCGCACCGAGCCAGACGAGCCCGACGTCCGCGCGCCCCCGCAGGAACCCCTCGTCGAGGGCGCGCGCCGGGGCGTAGCCGGTGAGGAAGGTCTGCGCCGTCTCCAGCCCCGACCACATGCCGAGCCGCGCCACGACCCGCCACCGGCCGCGCAGGAACCGCAGCCCACGCGGCCACACCCCACCGCCCGCCGACCCGCCGCTCGTCACCCCACCGGTCGCCTTACCGCCGCTCGCCACTTGACCGGTCGCTGTCCCGTCGTCCGTCACCTCGCTGGTCGCTGTCCCGTCGTCCGTCACCTCGCTGGTCGCTGTCCCGTCGTCCGTCACCTCGCTGGTCGCCGTCCCGCCATCCGTCACCTCGCCCGTGGCCGCCCCGGCGCTCGTCACTCCGGCGTTCGTCGCCCCGCCGGTCGCCGTCTCGCCGTCCGTGACTGCGCCGGTCGTCGTCTCGCCGTGCGTCACCTGGCCGGTTGCCGTTCCGTCGCTCGTCACTGCGCCGGTCGCTGTCTCCCCGCTTGTCACCTCGCCGGTCGCTGTCTCCCCGCTTGTCACCTCGCCGGTCGCCGTCCCGTCGCCCGTCACCTGGCCATCCGTCACCTGGCGGTCCGTGCCGTCCATCACCTGGTCGTCCGTCACCCGGCCGTGCGGGCAGTTCGTCGCCTCGCCGTCCGTCATTCCGTCGCCCCGTCCGCGAACACGGCTCGGTACTCCGGCAGTCGCCACAGCCGTGCGTGCGGGCCCACCGCTCGCAGCCGGCCCGCGTCCAGCCAGGCCACCGTGTCCGCGCGGGCCGCGGTCGCGGCGCGGTGGGCGACCAGGAGCCGGGTGCGGCCCGAGCCGCGGTCCAGCAGCGCCCGGGTGATCCGGGCCTCGGTGACGGTGTCCAGGCTGGAGAGCGCGTCGTCGAGGATCAGCAGGCGTCCGTCGTGCGCGAACGCCCTTGCCAGGCCCAGGCGTTGGGACTCACCGCCGGAGCGGGGCGCGTCGGCGCAGGCGGTGGCGTACCCGTCGGGCAGCCGGCGCACGAAGTCGTCGGCGCAGGCCGTGCGGGCGGCCTCGCGGATACGCGCGGGGGAGGGGGAGACGAGCCCGAGGCCGATCGCGTCCTCGACCGTGGCGCCCAGCAGCGCGGGCCGCTCGAAGGCGTAGCCGACGGCCCGGCGCAGCTCCTCGTGGGTCAGCTCGCCGAGCGGTACCCCGTCCAGCAGGACCTCGCCCGCCTCTGGGTCGTCGAGGCGTCCGGCCAGGGCGGCGAGCAGCGACTTGCCCGCCCCCGAGCGGCCGACGACCGCGAGGGTCGTCCCGCCCGGCACGACCAGGTCGACCCCGTCGAGCACGGTGCGCCCGCCGCGCCGGGCGGTCACGCCGCGCAGCTCCAGCCGGCCCGGACCGGCCGGCAGCCGGCGCGAGCCGTGGACGGGGGCGGGCTGTGCGAGCACCTCGCCCAGGCGGTCGGCGGCCGCCCGGGCCCGGGCCAGGCTCGCGAACTGCCCGACCAGCACGCCGACGCCGGTCGCCAGCACCGCGTACCGGGAGGCGGCCAGCACCTCGCCGACCGACAGCCGGTGCCGCACGAGCAGCACCCCGGCCACGGCGACGACGCCGAGCTGCAGCAGCGGCGCCACGGCGACTGCCCGGGCGGCGGCCCGGCCCTGCACCCGCCACATGCGGTGCCCGGCGTCGGACAGTTCGGGCAGGGGCCGCAGCACCCGTGCCGCCTCCTTGTCCTGTGTGCCCGCCGCCCGGATCGTGCGGTGGCCGGCGACGGCCTCCGCGAGCGCGGACGCGATCCGCCCCTGCACCCGCTGGTAGTCGGCCACGCAGCGGGTGGTGTCCCGGGTGAACGCCCGCAGCAGCAGCGTCAGCACGGGCGCCCCGGCGAGGAACACCACCGCCAGCCACGGGTCGATGAGGCCGAGCGCCGCCATCCCCCCGAGCGGGCCGGCGAGCGCGGCGAGCAGCGCCGCCCGGGCGGCCGGAGCCGTCCCGGCCTGCGCCGCGTTGCCGACGAGCCGCGCCACCAGGTCGCCGGAGCCGAATCGGTCGGCGGCCCGCGGGCCCACCGCCAGCACATGGCCGGTCAGCCGGCGGCGCAGCCAGGCCGTGGTACGGGCGTCGACGGTGCCGGCGAGCACGCTCTGGCAGGCGTCGAGCAGCGCCAGCAGCAGCACCAGCCCGGCACAGGCGAACACCCAGCCGGTCGCCGGGGCGTGCGCCAGCAGCAGGTCCAGGGTCCGGCCGAGCGCGGCCGGCAGCAGCAGTCCGCCACCGGTGGCCGCCACGCTCACCAGGCACAGGGCCGCGCAGCGGGCCGCGCTGTGGCGGGTGGCGGGGCGCATCACGTCGGGGGCGTGTCCGTCCTCGGCACGAGTGGTCATACGGCCGCGGCCTCGCATCCGGGATCGCAGGAATGCGCGCAGGACCCCGGGCGGCCCCCTCCCCACGGGAGCGGACCGCCCGGAGCCTCAGGCGCTGGGTCGCGTCAGAGACAGAGCAGAACGCTCGCGGCGCTCACGCAGGAGAGCAGGCTCACCGTGCTCGCGCCGCCGTCGGTGTGCTCCTCGGACTCCATCGTCTGCAGGTCGAGCAGTGCCATGTGGGTTTCCTTTCACTGGGGTTGACCCTTGATTCCCTTGATGGGGACGGGGTTGTGTCACGACTCCGTCAGATCGCGGAGCCGCGTTCGGTGGGCCGCCGCAGGGGCGGCAGGAACGGCAGGTGTGCCTCGGTCTCGCCGTCGAGGGCCGCCGCGAGCGCGAGCAGACACCCTGCCGTTCCGGTGGCGAGGTCCATGGACAGTCGCATCATCTGGTTGCCGGGGAAGGCCAGTTGGCCCTCGTACGCCATCGCGTACCAGCCGAGCGCGTCGATCTGCTCGGCGCGGCGCCGGCCGGTGGCGTCCGGGTGCGTGGTGCGGCTGAGGTGCAGGATCATCCCGGCGCGGCCCTGGAAGAGCCCGGACTGCGCGTAGAAGCGGGACGTGGCCGCGGTCAGGATGCCGGCCCGGGCCTTGTCGAACTCGGCGTCGGCGGCGTGGGCGAGGTAGTCGTCGAGGACCATGCCGACGCCGGCACTGCCGTCGCCGAGGTACGGCAGCGTCCGCCAGCCCTCGTCGACCTCCAGTCCGCCGCCGTTCTTCTGGGCGACGCAGAGATCCAGGTCCCGGCGCAGGGCGACGGCGGCCGCGTCCAGCAGGTCCCGCTCGCCGGTCAGCTCGTACTGCCGCAGCAGGAACAGCGCCTGGCCGCTCGCGCCGCGCAGCAGTCCCGCCCGCCGCCGTTCGGCGGCCGGCTCCCCGAGCCGTCGCACCAGGATCCGCGCGGCCTCGGCCGCCCTTTCCCGCAGCTCCGGCTCACCCGTGCGGCGGGCGAGTTCCCCGAGGACCAGCCCCAGCCCGGCGAGGCCGCCGTGCAGGTCGGAGGACAGGTTCTGCCACCGCTCGGCGAGGATGCCCCCGACGATGTCCAGGGCCCGCTGCCGGTGACCGAGCAGCTCCAGGACGTGGGCGACGCCCGCGAGACCGTCGTACAGGCCGAGCGGCGTGCCGGGCGGGGCGGGGTCGGTGCGGGCCAGCAGCCAGCGCTCGCCCTCCTCGTACCGCTCCGCACCGCCCCGGGCCAGCGCGTACAGCACACCGGCCGCGCCGTGGGCGAGCCCGAGCCCGCCGCCGTCGGAGAACTGGGCGACGTCCCCCGGGAAGAGCCGGTCCTCGCGCTCCGGGGTGGCCGAGGCGAGGATCGCCTTGACCATCGAGTCCCGGCTGTGCGGCCAGTCGCCCGGCCGCACGAACGCCGGCGACCCCACGGCCGTGCCCCTGGTGATCTCCGCGACGGCCTCGTCCAGGAAGCCGGCGGGCACGTCGGGGAACTGCTCCGCGATCACCTCGGCCAGATGCGCCGCCTTTCCGCGGTCCACCACGAACAGCGTCGTGACCGGCAGGAACAGGGCGAGCCGCAGGCACGCCAGCGCGTAACGGTCGACGTCGGTGCCGGTCCGGTCGGGCGGGGCGAAGAAGCCGGGGTGGGCGACGACCTGTCGGGCGCCCTCCGCCACCGGTGCGGCCGCCTCGAAGTCGATCAGGTGCACCGACTCCTCGTCCGGGGCGACCATGATGTTGAAGACGTGCAGGTCGTTGAAGACGATCCCGCGCGCGTGCACCGCCTCCACCGCCCGCTCCACCGCCCGGTGGATGCGCACCGCCCACCGTGTGTACGCGGCGACCGCGTCCGGGTCCGGATCGGGCGAGAGCAGCGGATGGCGCAGGGCGAAGAAGGAGTTGAGCGGGCGCCCCTCGAGGAAGTCCATCACCAGGAACCGGTGGTCGCCCAGGGTGAACCAGTCCCGCACCTCCGGAACCACGCCGGTGCCCGCCACCTGCTCGAGCGCCTGCTTCTCCCGCTCCAGCCGGGCGATCGCGTCGGCCCCGTCGGCGGCCAGCCCCGCGTGCGGCCGGCCTTCCTTCAGCACGACCTTCCGGCCGTCCCGGGTGTCGGTGCCCACGTACACCCCGCCGCCGTTGGAGAAGTGCAGCGCCTTCTCGATCCGGTACGGCAGCTCGCCCACCGTCGTGGTGTTGCGGGCCTCCAGATGCGGCTGAAGGAACGACGGCAGCGTCACCCACTCCGGCACCTGGAACGACGGCGCCCGCCGGTCCGGCACCGCCCGCCCCTCGCCGTCCCGCACCGCCAACACCAGCGATCCCCGCTCGTCCACGACGTAGGTGCGCGCGAACGCGCCGTAGCGGACGTACAGCGGACCGTCGTACCAGCGCAGGTCGGTGAGGATGTACGGCCCCTCGAAGCCCTCCAGCAGCCTGCCCAGCTCGCGCAGCACGAGGTGCAGCTGCTCCTCGTCGGCCGGGTAGACGGTGACGAACTTGCCGCTCGTGTCGCGCCCCGCGTACTTGGTGTTGCGCAGGTGCAGCAGGTGCGGACCCGGCACGAACTTGAAGGGGATCCGGCGCGGCACGCAGTAGTCCCACACGATGCCGGCGATCCGCTCCGCGTTCTCCCGGGTCGCCGAGGCGTGGATCTTCCAGCCCTGCGCCGGGCCCGCGAGCGGGCTCCCGTCCGCGGCCTGCGGCGTCAGTGTCAGCCAGTCGCCGATCCGCGCCGCGTCCCAGCCCTCGGGCACCTCGCGGCGGGCCGTCTCGTACAGCGCCGTGTCCTGCCCGGCCGCGGACAGCCGGTCCGGCGTCTCGTAGAAGTGTCTGTCGGCGAGCGCGTACACCTCGTACCGCTTGTCCATCGATCCCCCCTCGGTGGGCCGGTGTCGAGACTTCCAGCCGGCCGGCGGGCCCGACAGTCACGCCTGTCACGAGTGCACGGTGCGATACGCACGGGTCAAGACCTGTTCGGTCTGTTCGAGTGCCGGGGTGCGGGACGGCCGCAGGACGTTCACGGGGGCTGCGCGGGCGCCGGATACGCGCTGTAATGACGAACGTGGTCAGTGAGGGCGCTGCGGAACGCAGAACCGGAAGCCTGCGTGCCGAAGGTGCCCTGAAGGTGCTCATGACCGGCCCGGACGCGCCCGAACGGGTGCGCCGCGTGCTGGAGCAGGCACTCGTCTTCGCCGGGGCGGCGTTCGCCGCCGTGTACGCCCCGTCCGAGGACGGCGACCTGCTGTGCCTGGCCGAGTCGGTGGGCGTGCCCCGGACCCTGTTCGGGCTCCGCGACGGCTACCCCCGCTCCGGCCGCTCCCCGGTGGCCGACGTCCACCGCACCGGCCGCCCGGTCTTCCTCGGGCCCGAGCAGGTCGCCGAGTGCGCCGACTCCCGGCGCACGCCGTCGCCGGAGTTCCACGTCGCGGTCCTGCCGGCGCGCGCCGCCGACGGGGGCGGCGGCTGCCTGGTCGCCGTCAGTGACCGGCCCGGGGGCTTCGGCGCCGAGGACCGCCGCACCCTCGAACTGGTCGCCGAGGCCGTCGCCCTGCCCGCCCCCGAGCAGGCCGCGGAGGGCGGGGCGCTGCCGCCGGGCGCGTTCGTCCTCGCCGCGGACACCGGACGGATCGAGGTCGGCGACGGCATCCTGGAACTGGTCGGCCTCACCCGGGAGGAGTTCGACGGCAAGGCCGAGACGCTGCTCGGACTGACCGTGCCGGAGGACCTGCCCGCGCTGATGTCCGTGGTGGAGGCCGACCACATGCCCGCCGGCGAGCGCGAGCTGGAGTTCCGGGTGCTCCAGCCCGAAGGCCCGCCGAAGTGGTTGCGGCTGCGCGGGCGGCTGCTGCCCGGCGGGGACGGCCGTCCGGTCCGGTTCGTCGGCACGGTCGTCGACGCCTCCACGCTGCGCTCCGACGTCACCGACGTCGCCCGGGTCCAGCGGCTGGCCGCCGCCCTGGCCACCGCCGGCACCGTCCGCGACGTCGGCCAGGCCGTGGTGGCCGCCCTGCGCAAGCCGTTGCGGGCCGACCGGATCGCGCTGGCCGAGCTGGAGGGCGACCGGCTCGTGGTCACCGTCCTCGACCCGCCCGAACCGGAGTCCTGGCCGGAGCTGTGGCGGCTGGAGTGGCGTTCGGAATGGCCCGACGCCCCGGTGCGCGCCATGCCGACCCTGGCTGCCGCGCTGCGCGAGGGCCGCACCCAGATCTGGCCCGCGGGCGCCGCCCTGGAAGCCGCCCTCGCCGGCATCGGACCCGGCGGCCTCGCCGTGCTGCCGCTGCCCGCCGGCAACCGGATGGCCGGCGCCTGCCTGATCGGCTGGGACGCCCCGCACGACTTCAGCCCCGACGAACGCGCGCTGCTCACCGCCTCCGCCGGCCTCGCCGGGCAGGCCCTGATGCGCGCCCACGCCTTCGACGCCGAGCACGAACTGGTCGGCATGCTCCAGCGCCAGCTGCTGCCCCGCCGCCTGCCCCCGCTGCCCGGCGCGGTCGCCGTCGCCCGCTACCTGCCCGCCACCGCCGGCCTGGAGGTGGGCGGCGACTGGTACGACGTGATCCCGCTGCCCGACAACCACGTCGCCCTCGTCATCGGCGACGTCCAGGGCCACAGCACCGCCGCCGCGACCCTCATGGGCCAGATGCGCACCGCGCTGCGTGCCTACGCCGTCGAGGGCCATCCGCCGGACGTCGTCGTCTCGCACGCCAACCGCCTGCTGGCCGACCTGGAGACCGACCTCTTCGCCACCTGCGCCTACGTCGACATCGACATGGAGGAGGGCTCCGCCTGGTACGTCCGGGCCGGACACCTGCCGCCGGTGCTGCGGCACCCGGACGGGCACGCCGAGGTCCCGGACGCCGAGGGAGGACCGCCGCTCGGGGTGCTCACGCAGGCGCGGTTCCCGATGAGCCCGCTCAGGCTGCAGCCCGGGACGGTGATCGCCCTGACCACGGACGGCCTCGTGGAGTCCGCCGGCTCCGACATCGACGAGGGCCTCGCCCGCCTCGCCCGCGAACTCGCCGCCTGCGACCCCGGCGATCTCGGCGCCGTCGCCGACGCCCTCCTCGGCAGCGCCCGCCGAGCCGACGACGTCGCCCTGCTCCTGCTGCGCTACGACGGCATGGCCCTGCGCCCGCTGCGCGAGACATGGACGGTCTGGCGCGTGCCGGAGGCCGCCGGACACGCCCGCCGCTTCACCCGGCGGACCCTGCGCGTCTGGGGCCTGTCGCGGGACGACCTGGACACCGCGCTGCTGGTGGTCTCCGAACTCGTCACCAACGCCCTCGTGCACACCGACGGCCGTGTCCGCCTCGACCTGACCCTGCTCGGTGGCCGGCTGCGCGTCTCGGTCGCCGACGCCTCCCCCCGCACCCCCGTCAAGCCCACCAGCATCGGCTGGGAGGCCACCGGCGGGCGCGGCATCCTCCTCGTCGAGGCGATGTCGCTGTCCTGGGGGACCGTACCGGTCAGCGGCGGCAAGCAGGTGTGGGCGGAGCTCGCGGTCGGCGGTCCGTGACCCGAACGCCGCCGCCGTACCGGCTGAAGGCGCTCCACACGGGGCCTGTGGTGTCCGTGTGCCGCGTTTGGCCGAATCCCTGCCGGGGACTCGTGAGGACACCGCGGACGAGCGGTGGGTCCCGGCCCCGTGCGGGCGGGGAGGCAGAGCGTGCAACAGAAGGAAGATGAAGTGCCGTGACGTCGCAGACCAGTGACAAGCCCGTCGACCGCGATCCCGAGACCGGCTGGCGGGAAGCCCGCCGCCTGCGGGGGAAGAGGGTCGTGCGGACCTGCGTCCCGGCCGTCGTGGACGACAGCCCCACCCGGACGGCGCAACTGGGCCCGGACTGGAACATAGTGCGGGGCGAGGACTGAACACACCCCGGACGGCAGGCGTCACCGCCGCCGTCGGACGCCCCGGCGCGGCATCGCCGTAACGAACCGGCCACATCTGTCCCGATCCCCTTGCCGGGATCGCGGCTAAGGTGAAGCAGATGAAGGCTCTCGTGCTGTCAGGCGGTGCTGGTACACGACTCAGGCCGATCACGCATACGTCGGCCAAACAACTCGTGCCCGTGGCCAACAAGGCCGTGCTCTTCTACGGACTGGAGTCCATCGCGGACGCCGGGATAACCGAGGTCGGCGTCATCGTCGGGGACACCGCCGCCGAGATCCAGGAAGCGGTCGGCGACGGCTCCAAGTTCGGTCTGGAGATCACCTACATCCCCCAGGAGAAGCCCCTGGGCCTGGCCCACGCGGTGCTCATCGCGCGGGACTGGCTCGGCGACGACGACTTCGTGATGTACCTGGGCGACAACTTCATCGTCGGCGGCATCACCGCCCTCGTCGACGAGTTCCGCCGGAACCGGCCGGACGCGCAGATCCTGCTCACGAAAGTGGCGGACCCCCGCTCCTTCGGCGTCGCCGAACTCGACGCCTCCGGTCAGGTGGTGCGCCTGGAGGAGAAGCCCGAGCATCCCAGGAGCGACCTCGCGCTGGTCGGCGTCTACCTGTTCACGCCGGCGATCCACGACGCGGTGCGCGCCATCCGTCCCTCCTGGCGCGGGGAGCTGGAGATCACCCACGCCATTCAGCACCTGATCGACCAGCACGCCGACGTGCGCAGCACCCTCATCGAGGGCTACTGGAAGGACACCGGGAACGTCGTCGACATGCTCGAAGTCAACCGGACGGTTCTGGAAGGCGTCGAGCGGCGCATCGACGGCGACGTCGACGAGGCGTCGGAGACTGTGGGGCGCGTGGTGGTCGAGGAGGGGGCGCACGTGGTGAACTCCCGCCTCGTCGGTCCCGTCGTCATCGGCGCCGGAACCGTCGTCGAGGACTCCTACGTCGGCCCCTTCACCTCCGTCGCGGAGAACTGCCGCATCACCGACAGCGAGCTGGAGTTCTCCATCGTGCTGCGCGACTCCTCGATCAGCGGGGTGGGCCGGATCGAGAACTCGCTGATCGGCCGGCACGTCGAGGTGACGCCGGCCCCCAGCGTGCCCAGCGCCCACCGACTCGTCCTCGGCGACCACAGCAAGGTGCAGATCCACACATGAATCTCCTCGTCACCGGCGCCGCCGGCTTCATCGGCTCCCGCTACGTGCGTTCCCTGCTCGACGACGACGGTCCGGGCGCGCCCCGGATCACCGTGCTGGACAAGCTCACGTACGCGGGCACCCTCGACAACCTCGATCTCGACCACCCCCGTCTCCAGTTCGTGCAGGGCGACATCCGCGACGCCGAGCTCGTCGAAAAGCTCATGGCCGACGCGGACCAGGTCGTGCACTTCGCCGCCGAGTCCCACGTGGACCGCTCGATCACCGGGGCGCAGGACTTCGTGCTGACCAACGTGGTCGGCACGCAGACCCTGCTGGACGCGGCCCTGCGGCACGAGGTACAGACCTTCGTGCACATCTCCACCGACGAGGTCTACGGATCCGTCGAGACGGGGTCCACCACGGAGGAGGCCCGACTGCGGCCCAACTCCCCCTACTCCGCCTCGAAGGCGTCCTCCGACCTGCTCGCGCTCGCCTACCACCGCACCCACGGCCTGGACGTGCGGGTCACCCGCTGCTCCAACAACTACGGCCCGCACCAGTTCCCCGAGAAGGTCATCCCGCTGTTCGTCACCAACCTCCTCGACGGCAAGAAGGTCCCCCTCTACGGCGAGGGACTCAACGTCCGCGACTGGCTGCACGTCGACGACCACTGCGCGGGCGTGGAACTGGTCCGTACCGCGGGCCGCCCCGGCGAGGTCTACAACATCGGCGGCGGCACCGAACTGACCAACAGGGAACTCACCGGCCTGCTGCTCGAGGCGTGCGGCGCCGGCTGGGACCGGGTCGAGCACGTGGCGGACCGCAAGGGACACGACCTGCGCTACTCCGTCGACTGGAGCAAGGCACGCGACGAACTCGGCTACCGCCCGCGCCGCGACTTCACCGCCGGCCTCGCCGAGACCGTCGCCTGGTACCGGGACAACCGCGCCTGGTGGGAGCCGCTCAAGCGGCGCGCGGCGCTGCGCGAGACGTCATGAGGTGGCTGGTCACGGGGGCCGGCGGCATGCTGGGCCGGGACATGACCGACGTGCTCGACCGGCGCGGTGAACAGGTGACGGGACTGGACCGCGGCGCCCTCGACGTCACCCGGTACGACGCCGTCGCCGACGCGGTCGCGGCGCACCGGCCCGACGTGGTCGTCAACTGCGCCGCCTACACGGCGGTCGACGACGCCGAGACGGACGAGGACCGCGCGCTGCGCGTCAACGGCGACGGACCGCGCCACCTGGCCCGCGCCTGCGCCGCGGCCGGCGCCCGCCTGGTCCACGTCTCCACCGACTACGTCTTCCCCGGCGACGCGACCACCCCCTACCCCGAGGACCACCCGCCCGCCCCGCGCACCGCCTACGGCCGCACCAAGCTCGCGGGCGAACGCGCCGTGCTGGAGGGACTCCCGGACACCGGCGTGATCGTGCGGACCGCTTGGCTCTACGGGGTCCACGGCCGTAGCTTCGTGCGCACCATGATGGATCTCGAAGCCCGTCGCGCCACCGTCGACGTGGTCGACGACCAGCGTGGGCAGCCGACGTGGAGCGCGGACGTCGCCGCACGCGTGGCCGACCTCGGCCCGCTCGTGGGCCGCGGGGTGAGCGGTGTCCTGCACGCCACCAGCTCCGGCGAGACCACCTGGTACGACCTGGCCCGCGAGGTGTTCCACGGCCTCGGCGCCGACCCGGACCGCGTCCGCCCGGTCGGCAGCGCGGCCTATCCCCGGCCCGCGCCCCGCCCCGCCTACAGCGCTCTCGCCCACGGCCGGTGGCTGGAACTCGGCCTGCCGCCGCTGCGCGACTGGCGTGCCGCCCTGCACGAAGCCCTGCCTCACATCCGCAAGGAGTCCCTTCGTGAAACGCCATGAGTTCCTGCGGGAACTGCACAAGGTCAGCGCGAACCGCAACTACCTGGAGATCGGTGTCAACGACGGCCGCAGCCTGAAGCTGTCGCGCGTCCCCAGCATCGCCGTCGACCCGGCCTTCAAGGTGGTCACCGAGATCCGGTGCGACGTCCACCTGGTCAAGGCCACCAGCGACGACTTCTTCGCCCGCGACAACCCCCTCGCGCACCTGCGCGGCGGCCGACACCCGCTGCGCAACCTGCGCCGCGGCCGCGCGCCGTTCGGCTACTGGCGGCGCACCACCCTGGACCTGTCGTTCATCGACGGCATGCACCTGTTCGAGTACGCCCTGCGCGACTTCATGAACGTCGAGAAGCACGCGGACTGGTCGAGCGTGATCGTCTTCGACGACATGCTGCCGCGCAGCGTGGACGAGGCGGCCCGCGACCGGCACACCACCGCCTGGACCGGCGACGTCTACAAGGTCACCGAGATCCTGGGCCGCTACCGGCCCGACCTGGTCACCGTCCTCGTCGACACGCAGCCCACCGGGCAGCTCGTCGTCTTCGGCGCCGATCCCCGCAACAGGGTGCTGCACGACAAGTACGACGAGATCATCGCCGAGTACGAGGTCCCCGACCCGCAGAAGGTGCCGGAGGCGGTTCTGGAACGGGTGCGGGCGGTCAAGCCCGAGGCGCTGCTGGAAGCGGACTTCTGGCGCCCGCTGGTGCGGGCCCGCAACCGCGGCCTGCGGCGTTCCCGCGGCTGGGAGCCCCTGCGCTCGGCCTTGGCCCGGCTCGCCGTCAGCCGCTGAACCGGCTCGCCGTCAGCCGCTGGACGGCCTGCCGCGCAGCTCCTCGTACCGGGCGAGGCAGGCCTCGTACGACGGCAGCAGCCCCGTCCGCTCGGCCTCGGCCAGCGACGGGGCCTCGGCGTCCTTCGGCGACAGCACCGGGGTGACGCCCTCGGGCCAGTCGATGCCGAGGTCCGCGTCGAGGGGGTGCACGCCGTGTTCCCGCTCGGGCGCGTAGCCGGTCGAGCACAGGTACACCACGGTCGCGTCGTCGCTGAGGGCCATGAAGGCGTGCCCCAGGCCCTCCGCGAGGAACACCGCGTGGTGGGTGCCGTCGCCGAGGCGCACCGCCTCCCACCGCCCGAAGGTGGGCGAGCCGGTGCGCAGGTCGACGACCACGTCGAGGACGGTGCCGCGCACGCAGGTGATGTACTTGGCCTGTCCGGGCGGCACGTCCGCGAAGTGCACCCCGCGCAGCACGCCCCGCCGGGAGACGGAGCAGTTGGCCTGCGCGAGCGCCAGGTCGTACCCGGTGGCCTCGCGGAACTCCTCGCCGCGGTACCACTCGTGGAAGGTGCCCCGCTCGTCCGGGAAGACCTTGGGCTCCAGCACCCACGCGCCGGTCATCTCCAGTGATCGCACGCTGTCACGCCCTTCCCGCTCGGCTCCGGTCCGGCTTCCTGCCCAGGGCGACGGCGAGCATCCGCCGCGCCCCGCGGACCAGCCGCCGTACGGCGCCGGGCCGGGGGGTCCGCACCACGCCGACCGACCGGCCGTCGCCGCGCAGGGACAGCGGCAGGGGCAGGAAGCGTGGTTCGGCGGCGTCGGGGGCCGGACACAGGGTGGTGCGCCAGGTGGCGCCGCCGAGCTCCGCGACGGGCAGCGCGGCCTCCAGCAGGGCCTCCTGCCGGGCCGGTGACAGGGTGCCGGGCGCGTCCACGGAGGCGTCCGGCGAGGTGAACCTCAGCAGCACCGCGGTCTCGCCGGGGACGTGCAGCGGCACCGGTGCGCGCAGCCTGCCGCCGGAGACGACGGTGTCGTCGGGGGAGAGGCGGTCGAGCCCCAGGCGCTTGCCGGCCCGGTCGACGTCCAGCGAGAGGTCGCCATGCCGGTCGGTCCAGTACGGCAGCACGACCCGGCCCGCGACGACACCCGCCGGCGCGGCCGCGCGGGCCTTGCGCGGACCCGGCCCGACACGGCACTCCTTGGTCCAGCCGCCCAGCCTCACCCGGGCGTGGGCGTCCCACAGCCCGCCGCGCAGCGGCTCGCCGCCCGCCGCCGCGGCCGGGTCGACGGTGGCCGACGCGCGCAGCACCAGCCGGGTCCGCTTGCCGTCGTCCCCGGCCGGCACGATCTCCCGGGTGAGCTCGACGGGCTGGAAGTACTGGGCGGCGGTGGAGCGTTCGCGCAGCAGCAGGTCCGCGGTGGCCGTGCCGAACCGGGCGAAGGAGTCCGCGCACACCCAGGCGATCGCCTCGGCGACGTCCAGCGGAGCGCCGTCCAGCGGGGCGGGCGCCGCGCCGCCCGGGAACAGCAGCGGCGTGCCGCCCGCGGTGAACTCGGCGGCGAACTCGATCCGCAGCGTGCCGTCCGCCCAGGCGACGCGGGCGGGTTCGGCCGACAGGGCGACGCCGGCCTCCCACTCGGCGAAGGCGACGACGTCGTCGTAGCGGTGGGCGGCGATCAGCGCGGCGACGACCTGCTGCGTGGGCTGCAGTCCGGCGGCGACGCCGGGGCCGAAGCGTTCCTTGGCGACGTGGTGGATCTCCTCGAACAGCCCCCGCCGGAAGTCGTCGGGCTGGGCGAGGAAGCGGCGGCCGCGCAGCCGCTCCACCATCTCCACGCGCAGCCAGCGCCGGTAGAGGCCGTCGCGCAGCGGCCCCGGCTCGGTGTACCGCTCGACGACGTCCAGGGCCTCCCGCAGGTTCTCGAAGTACCCGACCGGGTCGAAACGCTGGAAGCCGGCGTTGGAGGAGTCGTCCCGGCGCACGTGGTAGTAGCAGACGTAGTCGCTGAGCACGCTGACGTTGTCCGCGCGCAGGAACGCCTCGGCCACGAAGACGTGGTCCTCCAGCCGCCGCCGGCCCTCGGGGAAGCGCAGGCCGATGCGGTCCAGGAACTCCCGCCGGAACATCTTGTGCGGGGTGAGGCTGTCGATGAGCGGGGCGTTGGCGACGGAGGCGCGGGGCCGGTTGCGGCGGAACAGTTCCACCGGGACGGCCCGGCCGCGGCCGGCCATCTTGCCGACGACGACGTCGGCGCCGTTGGCGACGCCGTAGTCGTACATCCGCTCCAGGGCCTCGTGGCCCAGATGGTCGTCGTTGTCGACGAACATGACGTACTCGCCCCGCGCGGCGGCGATGCCGACGTTGCGGGGCTTGCCCGACCAGCCGGAGTTCTCCTGGTGGATGACGCTCACCCGGGGCTCCTCGGCGGCGAGCGCGTCGAGCCGGGCCGGGGTGCCGTCGGTGGAGCCGTCGTCGACGAAGATCACTTCGTATTCGTCGGGTGGCAGCGACTGCCTCAACAGCGAGTCGATGCAGTCCTCGATGTAGGTCCCCGGGTTGTACACGGGGATGATGACGCTGACCTTGACCGGCATCGGGCTTCCGAGCCCCCTCGGTTCACTCGCCGTGAATGATCGGATACGGGTGGCCAGATGCTAACTCCGCCGAGCGCCCCGTCCCACTCCGGACCGGCTGTGGGAGCGCCTGCCGGGGCCGCGTCGGCCCTGTGTCCTGGCCGGAGACTCCAGTATCCGGGACGTCGCGTCCCGCTCGCCCGACCGGGGGACCCGCCGCGCGCCGCCGCGGCGCCGGGGGTGATCCGGACGACGGGCCTAGGCTGCGCCTGTGCGTCTGCTCCTGATGTCCGACACCCACCTCCCCAGGCGGGCGAAGCGGCTGCCCGCGCGGCTCCTCGCCGAGATCCCGCGCGCCGACGTGGTCCTGCACGCCGGGGACTGGGTGGACACGGCCACCCTCGACCTGCTGGAGGGCCTCAGCCGCCGGCTCGTCGGGGTGTACGGCAACAACGACGGGCCGCAGCTCCGCGCACGGCTGCCCGAGGTGGCGTACGCCGAACTCGGCGGCCTGCGCTTCGGCGTCGTGCACGAGACGGGACCCGCGCGGGGGCGCGAGGCGCGCTGCGCCGCCCGGTTCCCGGACCTCGACGTGCTGGTCTTCGGGCACAGCCACATCCCCTGGGACACCACCGCCCCGACCGGACTGCGGCTGCTCAACCCCGGCTCCCCGACCGACCGCCGGCGCCGGCCGCACTGCACCTACCTGACCGCCGCCGTCGCCGACGGCCGGCTCACGGACGTGGAACTGCACCGGCTGCCCCCGGGGTAGCCGGGCGGGTCCGGACTTACCGTGGAGTCAGCAGTGTTGACTGTGTCCGGACATGGCTCGACTGTAGTGGACATGCCAAACATATGCGCTCGTCTGCTCGCCGTTCTGGTGGTCCTGTGCACAGCCGTCACGGCGACGGGTGCGCCGCCCGCCGCCGCCGCGAGCCTTCCCGGCTCGCTCTGGTTCGACGGGACGCCCCTGACCGTGGCCGACGGCCGTCTCGTCGACGGCACCGGCCGCGAGATCGTGCTGCGCGGCTACAACGTCTCCGGCGAGACCAAGCTGGAGGAGAACGGCGGGCTGCCCTTCGCCTCCGTCGCCGACGCGAGGAAGTCCGCGACCGCGCTGCGTGCCCTGGGAGGCGGCAACGCGGTGCGCTTCCTGCTGTCGTGGGCCCACGCCGAACCCGCACGCGGTCAGGTCGACACCGCGTACCTGGCCGCCGTCACCGACCAGATGCGCGCCTTCCTCGACGCCGGCATCCGCGTCTACCCCGACTTCCATCAGGACCTCTACTCCCGGTATCTCTTCGACGAGGGCAGCTGGTACACCGGTGACGGCGCCCCCGAGTGGGCCGTGGCGGCCGGGGGCTACCCCAAGGAGTCCTGCGGCATCTGCTTCTTCTGGGGCCAGAACATCACCCAGAACAAGGCCGTGCAGCAGGCGCAGTACGACTTCTGGCACAACGCCCACGGCCTGCAGGACGCCTTCCTCGCCACCGCGCAGACGGTCATGGCGTACGTCGAGCAGCATCTCAGCGACGCGGAGTTCGCCGGCGTCGCCGGCTTCGACCCCTACAACGAGCCGTATGCCGGGAGCTACGACTCGGGCCAGACCAGCCGTGCCTGGGAGCAGGGGCTGCTGTGGCCCTTCTACCAGCGGTTCCGGGCCCGGATGGACGCGGCGGGCTGGCAGGACAAGCCGGCCCTCGTCGAGCCCAACCTCTTCTGGAACGCCAACATCGACTCCCAGAAGCAGGAGGGCGGGCTGCTCGACGCCGGCACGCTCGGCTCCCGCTACGTCTTCAACACCCACTTCTACGACCAGAAGGCCATCTCCGGGATCCTGATGTGGGGCAAGGCGGCCGACGGGCAGTACACGAGCGACTTCGGCACGGTCAGGGACCGCGCCGCGGCCGCCGGGACGGCCGCGGTGGTCAGCGAGTTCGGGCACCCGCTCAGCGGCACGGTCTCGGACAAGGCGCCGACCGTCGTCAAGGCGATGTACCAGGCGCTCGACTCCCGGGTGCCGGGCGCGAGCTGGTGGTCGAAGCCGGCGGGTTCCGGCCCGGTGCTCTCCGGCACGCAGTGGCAGTGGGACATCTACAGCGGACGCCACCACGAGCTGATGAACGGCAATTCCGGCAAGGTGCTCACCTCGGGTGACGCCTGGAACGACGAGGACCTGTCCGCCGTCCGCCTCGACGACACCGGTGCCGTGACGCTGCGTCAGGACGCCCGGCTGCTGGACCGGCTCTACCCGAGCGCCACCTCCGGCGCGACGGCCGCCTTCACCTACGAGGACCGCTCCCGCGACGGCTCCACGACCCTGACCTGGAACCCGGTGCCGAGCTCGCTGCCGAACGTGGCCCAGCTCGTGGGATCCGGACGGTACGGGCTGCTGGTGTGGCGCTCGGGCAGCGGCTCGGCGCCCACCGAGCTGCACCTGCCGGCGTCGTTCCCCACGTCCGCCACCACCGTGGTCTCCGACCTGGGCACGGTGTACGCCCCGCCGGAGTACACCGCGGCGACCCCCGTCGCGGTCGCCGCGGAACCGGGCGGCACGGGCAGCCGGCGGCTGCTGCTCACCGACTCCGACGCGGGCGTTCTGCACTACGCGCTGGTGACCGACGGCGCCTCCGCGCCGTCGGCGGCCCTGCTGGGCGCGGCGCGGTCGGAACTGTCGGCGTGGGCGGCGGCGCGGTTCTGACGCACGGAGGTCCCGGGCCCGGCCCGGGACCCCCCGCACGTGCCGGCCGGCTCGTCAGCCCGCCGACGGCCCCGTCCAGTCCGCCTGCACGTGGCCCAGGCGCACCCGCTGCGGGTGGTCGCCGACGGGGACGGACAGGACCTTCTTGCCGGTGGCGAAGTCGATGGCGGTGACCTGGTCGGCGCCGCTCTCGGAGACGATGCAGTCCTTGCCGTCGCCGCTGACGGTGGCCCAGTACGGCTTGGAGGCGGTCACCAGCTCGCCCTCCTGGAGGCTGGCCCGGTCGACGACCGTCGCGTAGTCGTCCATCGTGCCCGCGACGCACAGCTTGGCGCCGTCCGGGCTCATCGAGATGCCGTGGTGGCGCGAGTCGTTGACCCAGGTGGTGCGGTCCTCGCTGGTCGCCGGGTTCTTCGGCAGCGTCTTCACCCGGGTGATCTTGTCGGCGGCGACGTCGTACTCCAGGAAGCCGTTGAAGAAGGAGACCTGGAAGTACAGCTTGGACTCGTCGGGGGAGAAGACCGCCGGACGGACCGCGTCCGAGAAGTTCTTCAGGCCGATGGCGTCCAGCCGGTCGCGCATGTCGATGACCTTGACCTGCTTGTACGTCGTCGCGTCCACGACCGTGATGTGCCGGTCGCCCTTCGTCCAGTCCGCGGACGGGTCGTCGAGCGAGGTGTTCACGTCGCCGATCGACATGTTCCAGATGTACTTGCCGTCCTTGGTGAAGATGTTCTCGTGCGGCTTGTCGCCGGTCGAGAACTTGCCCAGCTGCTTGCCGGTGGCGATGTCCAGCACGTGCACGGTGTTCGCGGTCGACGCGGACACCGCCACCCGGGTGCCGTCGGGGGAGACGGCCATGTGGTCGCTGCGGTAACCGGACACCGCGAAACGCCAGTTGATCTTCCCGGTGGACAGGTCGATCGACACGACGTCGGCGAAACTCGGCCGGGACACCACGACCGACTTGCCGTCCGGCGTGGAGTACATGTCGTCGACGAACTGGTCGTGCCCCTCGCCGACGCCGTTGCGGATCGCCATGAAGTAGATCCACTTGATCGGATCGGCGTTGATCTCCGCCATCCGCTGGGCCTTGTCGGGTACGACATTGATCCGGCCGACCTTGGCGAAGTCGCCGGTGGACTTGATGACGTCGGCGGTTCCGTCCCAGTTGTTGCCGACGAACATCACCTCGCGCAGGCCGGCGGAGGAGGCGTCCGTGGCGGCCGTGGCTGCGGTGGCGGGAGCGGCGACGGTCAGCGCGAGGGCGGCGGCCACGGAACAAAGGTGCCTGGTTCTGAAAGCAGGCATGACGGCTCTCTCCTCTGGAGTGGGGTGATGGGAGCATGCCGAAGTGCGGCTCGGCTGCACACTGAACATGAGGCACGTTCAGATTTGTACTTACTGGAAAGTAAGGAAGGGGACCCCCGCTCCACAAGACTGTGTGCACGACAAAATCATCCGACCGGCCGAGGAGGCCGAACTCGCGCCGGAGAACGGCCACTTCGCATGCTGAAGGCAGTGGGCGCTGTCGTAGCGCCGCGCTGTCGGCACGGCTGGAGCACGACCGCCACGATCACGGCCGTGGCCACGGCCGCGGCGCACGCCAGCAGCCAGCCCGCCGGCAGGCGGCGCCGCAGGCCGCGGTACCTCTCCTCGTCCTCGCCCCGCACCTCACGCGCACGCCGGGCCGTGTGCCCCCGGCCGGAGCGGACGAGTTCGAGGCGGGCCGGGTGACCGACCGGCTCGGCCGGCGCGGGCAGGCGTACGTGTACGACGCCTCCGGCGCCCGCCGGATGCTCATCATGGACCCGGCCACCGGCGCAGTCCTGGGCATGGAGACCACCTTCACCCGCGACCAGGCCGAGTACGGCGTCGAGGCCGGCGACGTCATGGCTGACAGCGCCTGGATGCGCTGGTCACGCCCGGTCCGGGCGGCCGGCCGGGGCCGTGAGAAGCCTCAGGACGTCGCCAGGAACTGCGTCGCCGCCAGTTCCGCGTACAGCGGGTCGGCGGCCACCAGTTCCCGGTGCGTGCCCACCGCACGCACCCGGCCCGCGTCCATGACGACGATCCGGTCCGCCATCGTCACCGTGGAGAGGCGGTGCGCGACGACGAGCACCGTGGTGGTCCGCGCGACGTCGGCCACGGTGTCGCGCAGCGCCGCCTCGTTCACCGCGTCCAGCTGCGAGGTCGCCTCGTCCAGGAGCAGCAGCCGCGGACGGCGCAGCAGCGCGCGGGCGATGGCGACGCGCTGCCGCTCACCGCCCGACAGCTTGGTGCCCCGGTGTCCCACCAGCGTGTCGAGCCCGGCCGGCAGCCGGGCGACCAGACCGTCGAGGCGGGTCGTCTTCAGCACCCGCGCGACATCCCCGTCGTCCGCCTCCGGATTGCCGAGCAGCAGGTTGTCCCGCAGCGAACCCGACAGGACCGGAGCGTCCTGCTCCACGTAGCCGATCGCCGAACGCAGCCGCGGCAGCTCCCAGTCGGCGACGTCGCGGCCGTCGAGGGTGACGGTCCCGGACTCGGGGTCGTAGAACCGCTCGATGAGGGAGAACACCGTGGTCTTGCCCGCGCCGGACGGGCCCACGAACGCGGTCATCCCCCGGGCGGGCACGGTGAACGTCACCCCGTGGTGGACGTACGGGAGGTCGTCGGCGTACCGGAAGCGGACGTCGTCGAAGGCCACCGCGGCCGGCTCGGCGTCCGCCGTGGGCAGCGGCGCGGGGGCGGCCGCCGGCTCGGCGGGCAGCCGCAGCGCCTCCTGGATCCGGGCGAGGGCCGCGGCGCCCGTCTGGTACTGGGTGACCGCCCCGACCACCGCCTGGATCGGCGACATCAGGTAGAAGACGTACAGCAGGAACGCCACCAGCGTGCCCACGTCGATCGAGCCGGTCGCCACCCGCGCCCCGCCCACCGCGAGCACCGTGATGAACGCGATCTGCATCGCCAGTCCCGCCGTGTTGCCGGCCGCCGCCGACCACTTCGCGGCCCGCACGCTCTGCCGCCACGACTCCTCGGCCGCCGCGTGCAGCGTGTGTTCCTCCCGCTGCTCGGCGCCGGACGCCTTCACCGTGCGCAGCGCGCCGAGGATCCGCTCCAGCGAGGCGCCCATCACGCCCACCGCGTCCTGCGCCTGCCGGCTGGCCCGGTTGATGCGCGGCACGATCACCCCGAGCACCGTGCCCGCCAGCAGGATCACGGCCAGGGTGACCCCGAGCAGCACCGGGTCCACCAGCGCCATCATCGCCACGGTCGCCAGCAGCGTCAGCCCGCCCGTGCCCAGGCCGACGAGCGATTCGGTGGTGACCTGGCGCAGCAGGGTGGTGTCGGAGGTGATACGCGCCATCAGGTCGCCCGGCTCGCTGCGGTCGACGGCCGGGACCCGCAGCCGCAGCAGGTACGACGACAGGGCCCGCCGCGCCCCGAGCACCACGGACTCGGCGGTGCGCCGCAGCACGTACGAACCCAGCGCCCCCACCGCCGCGTTGGCGACCACGAGAACCGACATGGTCACCAGCGCGCCGGTGATCGCCCGGTCGTGGGAGAGGTCGTCGATCAGTCCCTTGGCCACCAGCGGCAGCAGCAGGCCGGTGGCCCCGGTCACGAGCGACAGCACGGCACCCGCCAGCAGGGCCCACCGGTGCGGCCGTACGTATCCGAACAGCAGCCGCCAGGCGGGCGGACCGGGCTGGGCCTCTGCGATGCTCACGGCACTCCTTCGGCGGGCGGGCGGAAGGCATCAGGCTACGTGGGCGGCGCTCGCCCGGGTCGTGCGGGATCTCCGCCGGCGCTCCACGCCGTGCCGTTACCGATCAGTCACGCGTAGGGTCGGGAAGCACGGACATCGGCCCACGGAAGGGTTCAGCACATGGCACAGGAAGTACGCGGCGTGATCGCACCCGGCAAGAACGAGCCGGTGCGGGTGGAGACGATCGTCGTGCCCGACCCCGGACCGGGCGAGGCGGTCGTCCAGGTGCAGGCGTGCGGGGTGTGCCACACCGACCTGCACTACAAGCAGGGCGGGATCAACGACGAGTTCCCCTTCCTGCTCGGGCACGAGGCGGCGGGCGTCGTCGAGTCGGTCGGCGAGGGGGTCACCGACGTCGCACCGGGCGACTTCGTGATCCTCAACTGGCGTGCGGTGTGCGGCCAGTGCCGGGCGTGTCTGCGCGGACGGCCCTGGTACTGCTTCGACACGCACAACGCCGGGCAGAAGATGACCCTGACCGACGGCACCGAGCTGTCCCCGGCTCTGGGCATCGGCGCGTTCGCGGAGAAGACGCTGGTCGCGGCCGGGCAGTGCACCAAGGTCGACGCGTCCGTCGCGCCGCAGGTGGCCGGCCTGCTGGGCTGCGGGGTGATGGCGGGCATCGGCGCGGCGATCAACACCGGCAACGTGGGGCGCGGCGACAGCGTGGCGGTCATCGGCTGCGGCGGCGTCGGCGACGCCGCGATCGCCGGGTCCCGGCTGGCCGGCGCGGCGAAGATCATCGCCGTGGACATCGACGACCGCAAGCTCGAGACCGCCCGCGCCATGGGCGCCACCCACACGGTCAACTCCCGTTCCACCGACCCGGTCGAGGCGATCCGCGAGCTGACCGGCGGCTTCGGCGCCGACGTGGTCATCGAGGCGGTCGGCCGCCCGGAGACGTACCAGCAGGCCTTCTACGCCCGCGACCTGGCCGGCACGGTCGTCCTGGTCGGCGTGCCGACCCCGGAGATGAAGCTGGAACTGCCGCTGCTGGACGTCTTCGGCCGCGGCGGCGCGCTGAAGTCCTCCTGGTACGGCGACTGCCTGCCCTCCCGCGACTTCCCGATGCTCATCGACCTGCACCTGCAAGGACGCCTGGACCTGGGCGCGTTCGTCACCGAGACCATCGAACTCACCGACGTGGAGAAGGCGTTCGAGCGGATGCACCACGGCGACGTGCTGCGCTCGGTGGTGGTGCTGTGATGGCCGCGCGCATCGAACGCCTCGTCACCTCAGGCCAGTTCACGCTCGACGGCGGCACCTGGGACGTCGAGAACAACGTGTGGATCGTCGGCGACGACCACGAGGCCGTCGTCATCGACGCCGCGCACGACGCCGACGCCATCGCCGAGGCCGTCGGCGACCGGCGCCTGACCGCCATCGTGTGCACGCACGCCCACAACGACCACATCGACGCCGCCCCCGCCCTGGCCGACCGCACCGGCGCCACCATCTGGCTGCACCCCGACGACCTGCCGCTGTGGAAGCAGACCCACCCCGACCGGGACCCCGACGCCCACCTGCGCGACGGCCTGGTCATCGAGGCGGCCGGCGCCGACCTCACCGTCCTGCACACCCCCGGGCACGCGCCGGGCGCCGTCTGCCTCTATGACCCGCGCCTGGGCGCGGTGTTCACCGGCGACACCCTCTTCCAGGGCGGCCCGGGCGCGACCGGGCGTTCCTTCTCCCACTTCCCGACCATCATCGACTCCATCCGCGACCGCCTGCTCACCCTGCCGCCCGAGACCAGGGTCCTCACCGGCCACGGCGAGGAGACCACCATCGGCGCCGAGGCCCCGCACCTGCAGGAGTGGATCGACCGCGGCCACTGACCGGCCCGGCGCACCGCACCCGTTCCGCGAAAAGCCGCCTGCGGAAAACCGCCTGCGAAAAGCCGACAGAAGGTGTCCGGCTTTCCCGGCACCCTCGACCGCGAGCCCGCACGGCAGTGCGGACGACAGTCACGAGGAAACGGGAGGCCGGGCATGTCCGGACCGCTGAGGGGCAGGGTGGCGCTGGTCGCCGGGGCGACGCGCGGGGCGGGGCGCGGGATCGCGGTGGAACTCGGCGCGGCCGGCGCCACCGTCTACGTCACCGGGCGCAGCACCCGCGCGCACCGCTCCGAGTACGACCGCCCGGAGACGATCGAGGACACCGCCGACCTCGTCACCGAGGCCGGCGGCCACGGCATCGCCGTACCCGCCGACCACCTCGACCCCGCGCAGGTCCGCGCCCTCGTCGACCGCGTCGACGACGAGCAGGGCCGCCTCGACGTCCTCGTCAACGACATCTGGGGCGGCGAGAACCTCTTCGAGTGGGACAGGCCCGTGTGGGAGCACGACCTCGACAAGGGGCTGCGGCTGCTGCGGCTCGCGGTCGAGACCCACGCGATCACCAGCCACCACGCCCTGCCCCTGCTGCTGCGCCGGCCGGGCGGCCTGGTCGTGGAGATGACCGACGGGACCGCCGACTACAACCGCGACACCTACCGGGTCTCCTTCTTCTACGACCTCGCCAAGGCGTCCGTGCTGCGCATGGCCTTCGCCCTCGGCCACGAACTCGGCCCGCGCGGCGCGACCGCCGTCGCCCTGACGCCCGGCTGGCTCCGCTCGGAGATCATGCTCGACCATTTCGGAGTAGGCGAGGACAACTGGCGCGACGCCCTCGAACGCGTCCCGCACTTCGCGATCTCTGAGACCCCGCGCTACGTGGGGCGCGCGGTCGCCGCACTCGCCGCCGACCCCGACGCGGCCCGCTTCAACGGCCAATCCCTCTCCAGCGGGGGGCTCGCCCGCGTCTACGGCTTCACGGACCTCGACGGCAGCCGCCCGGACGCCTGGCGGTACCTGGTCGAGGTGCAGGACGCGGGCAGACCGGCCGACGTGACCGGCTACCGCTGACCGGTCGGGGGCGGGACCGATCGGGAGCTGGACCGGTCGGGGGCGGGACCGATCGGGGGCGGGACCGATCGGGAGCTGGACCGGTCGGGAGCTGGACCGGTCACGGGCGGGACCGGTCGGCGGCCGGTGACCGAGGACCCGTCAGAGGCGGGCGGCAGGAGGCAGCGGCCAGCGCGCCGAGTGGCCCGGCGGCAGGGCCAGATCCTGCCGCACGGCCGCGTAGTAGGCCTCGCGCCCGGCGCGCTGACGGTCCAGCAGCACCTGCCAGCCCCCCGGGTCCCGCCGGCCCTCCCGCAGGAACGCCTCCATCTCCAGTACCGTGACGACCCACTCCCGGCCCTTCTCCACCACGCCGGGGCTGCCCAGCAGGATCAGCGCCTCCCCGTGCGGGTCCCGGGCGGTCTGCGCCTCGGCCAGCAGCGGCTTCGCCTCCTCGGGCGACAGCGGGTGCGGATGGGGATCGTTCCCGAAGTGCGCGGCCAGCCGGTAGTTCAGCGTGACGGTCTGCTTCAACGACCGCGCCCAGTCGGCGTACGCCGCGTAACGACGCTCCTCCCAGCGGGCGGCCTGCTCCCGCCGGAACCTTGCCTGATCCCCGCGCACGACCACCACGTACGAACCGAGCGCACCGATCACCACGCCGATGAGCGCGGGCAGTTGCTGTATGAACGCGGACATGCGGCGCACGCTACCTGCCCTCTTGATCGCCTGGGGAGTAGCGTCGGCGCATGGCTGACACCAAGCGTTTCGAGGGGTACGGAATTCTCGTCACCGGCGCCGCCCGCGGCATCGGCGCCGCCGTCGCCCGGCGGTTCGCCGCGGAGGGCGCGCGGGTGCTGGCGACCGACGCGGACGGCGCGGAGGCGGCCAGGACCGCGGGCGCGCTGCGCGAACAGGGGCTCGCCGTCGAGGCGTTGGCGTGCGACGTCGCCGACCGGCGGTCCGTGGAGGCGGCCGTCGCCCACGCCGTTGACGCCTTCGGGTCACTGGACGTCCTGGTCAACAGCGCGGCCAACTGCACGCCGGACACCCCGCTGTTCGAGGACGGGACGGACGAGGCGTGGGCCCGCGACCTCGACGTCACCCTCACCGGCGCCTACCGCTGCTGCCGCGCCGCCCTCCCGCACCTCGCCGCCTCCGGTCGCGGCGCGGTCGTCGGCATCGGTTCCGTCAACGGCCTGCAGGACTTCGGCGGCCACGCCTACAGCGCGGCCAAGGCCGGACTCGGCTCCCTGACCCGCACCCTGGCCGGGCAGGCGGCCGCCCGCGGAGTGCGGGTCAACCTCGTCGTGCCGGGCACCGTGCGCACCTCGGCGTGGGAAGGACGCGACGACCACCTCGAGGCGCTGCGCCCGCTGTACCCGCTGGGGCGAATCGGCGAACCGGAGGACATCGCCGCGGCCGTCGCCTTCCTCGCCTCCCGCGACGCGGCCTGGATCACCGGCACCTCGCTGGTGGTCGACGGCGGCCTCACCGCCGTCAACACGGGCTTTCACCAGGTCACCGGAGAGCGCGACGGGATCCAGGGGGAGTGACCCACAGCGTCGTCCACCCGGCTGATCGGTGACCGGCGCCGTCGTGGGGCCTGGTTTGGTCACCGTTTCGTCGCAGCTTACGGTGGTCCGCAACCTCTTGCCTGGGTGGATGGTCCAGGTAAGTGACAAGGACCACTCAGGAAGGGAACGTGCCGCCATGGGGGGCATAGGCAGACGGGCAGCCGTCGCATTCGGGATCAGCGGGCTGGTCGCGCCGCTCGCGCTCACGCTGGGCACCGCGCCGGCGCAGGCGGCCACGAGCTGCACCACGAAGACCGGTCCGTACCAGAAGCAGGTGGAGAAGTTTCTCGGCCTGACCGTGGACGGCAAGCAGTCGTCCACCGACTGCAAGGCCATCCAGGCCTTCCAGAACAAGCACGGCATCACGCCGAACATCGGCTACGCGGGGTCCGTCACCTGGGGTGTGATGGATCTCATGAACAAGCAGAAGGCCGTCGGCAGCAACCCCAACAAGGCCGGCAAGTGCCCGGTGAACAAGGGGCGCATCGCCTGCGTGAACCTCTCGCTCCAGCTCAGCTGGATCCAGGACGGCAACAAGCTCGTCTACGGGCCCGTCCCGGTCCGTACCGGCCGCGACGGGTACGAGACCCGCACCGGCCTGAAGAAGATCTACTGGCGGGACATCGACCACGTCTCGAACATCTACAACGTGCCGATGCCCTACAGCCAGTTCTTCGACGGCGGCCAGGCCTTCCACTCGGTCAACCTCAGCATGTGGAACCCGCCGGGCTCGCACGGCTGCGTCAACATGACCACGACGACCGCGAAGAAGTACTGGTCGCTGCTGAAGACCGGCGACGACGTGTTCGTCTACGGCCGCAAGCCGGGCACCTGACGGCAGCAGCCCCCGGCGGCAGCCGCGGGCAGTCGCCGGGAGACGAGGGCGGCCACCGGGGAACCGGTGGCCGCCCTCGGGCCTGTCGTGCCGCTCATGCCGACGGCCCCTGACACGACGTGATCAGCGCCACGGTCCTAAATGCCGGATTTATTCCCTATTATTCGCACCGTCTTCACGGCAGCCCCCGTATGCTTCACACCATGTCCACCACTGTTGAACCTGTTTCCGATCGTTCGGCGGACGAGGTCAACGAGGAGATCCGGGCCCTTTGGCGCCGGTCGGGCGGGACACTGAGCGTCGAGCAGCGCGAGGAATACCAGCGGCTCGTCCTGGAGTGGGCCGCCGTGGCGGCCCCGCACCCGGTGAAGGCGGCCTGAACGCCCGCTGAAGGCGCTCACGCGTCGACGCGCCGTCCCGGGGCGCCCCTGAACCGATGGGCGCCCTCCTCGCACCGACCTCGGCCGTCTGCCACGGCGTCGTCGATTTCACCGGCGGCCTGCTGTCGCGGCGTGCCCACGTCGTCACCGTCACCCTCCTCGGCCGGCTGGGCGGCCTGCTGGGCGCGGTGGCGACGGTGCTGCTGACCGTCGGCTGACGCCGGGGGCGGCGCGGCCGGACGCCTCAGCCCCACGTCGCCGAGTAGTACCGCTGGTAGGCCTTGCGGTCCTGTTCGGCGCGGAGGTAGCGGGTGGCCGCCAGCGCGATCAGGCTGCCGGCGACCACCAGCAGACCCGGCCCGATGTTCCGGGGGTCGGACAGGCGGGCCAGCAGCGTGGAACCGGCCGCGGTGCCCGTCGCCGGTGCGGAGGAGCCGGGCGAGGCGGCGCCCGGTGCGATCGCGCTGCGCGTCGCGGAGGCGGACGGCGCGGGCGTCGGGGAGGCGCCCTGCCCGGAGGCCGCCTGCTTGGACACGATCAGCTGGACGCCGAGCGCCTGCATCGCCTTCGTCACCGGCTGGAAGAACGTCGTGCCGCCCGTGGTGCAGTCACCGCTCCCGCCCGAGGTCACGCCCAGCGCGATGCCCTCGGAGAACAACGGGCCGCCGCTGTCGCCGGGTTCGGCGCACACGTTCGTCTCGATCAGCCCGGTGACCGTGCCCTCCGGGTAGTTGACCGTCGCGTCGAGGCCCGTCACCTGGCCGTCGTGCAGACCGCTGGTGCTGCCGCTGCGGAACACCCGCTGTCCGACGGCCGGATCGCCCACCCCCGTGATCCGCACCCCGTTGCCGTTGCCGATCGCCACCACGTCCGCGCCCTGGCCGGCCGAACCGTTCGCGTACTGCACCAGCGAGAAGTCGCTGCCGGGAAAATCCTGTTGAACGGTCTTGCCGAGCTGCTGCCGGCCCTGGTCGTCGGCGAACCAGAGGGAGCCGGCGGGTCCGCAGTGCCCGGCGGTGAGAATGAAGTCGCTCTGCCCGTTCGTCACGTTGAAGCCCGCCGAGCAGCGACCGGTGGTCGACAGGATCGGCTGCGCCCCGTTGAGGCGGGTCGTGAACTTCCCGGGGCTGCGTTCCATGCGGACGAAACTGCCGATGCCGGAAGCCACTTGGGTCATCCGCGACCAGTCACCGGCCGAGACGGTGCTGTCCGCCCGCACGACGACCCGATTGGACCGGTAGTCGAGCACCCACGCGGTGCCCGCCACGCGCGGAGCCGAACGCAGCGTCGCCGTCGCCGACTTCAGCTCGTTCATGCTGTGCCGCACCATCGTCGCCGTGGCTCCGGCGCGTTCCACCCGGGCGGCCGCCGCCTTGTCGGTCACCGCGACGACCGGGCGGCCGTCCGCGCCGATCCAGGTGCCCGCCGTGCGGGAGGCACCCAGCTCGGCGACGAGCGCGGCACCCGTGCCCGACGACGACCGGGCCGCGCTGAGGGGAACCGCGGACGTGCCGGCGGGTTCCCCCGCCATGGCGGCCTGCGCCACCATGCCCCCGCCCAGCAGAAGTCCGCCGACGGCCGCCAGCCGTGCCACTCGCCGGACGATCCGTCGTCGTGCGTGCCTCATGCCTGGCTCCCGAAACCCCGAACAGCGCGGTATCCCCGCGGAGCGCTCCGGTCGTCGAGCGCCCTCACTCCATACGAGGCCGGGCCCGCCCGCGTTCACCGCGCGGACGGTCCTCTCCACGCTTCGCGGCGACAGGAGTTCCGGGCCGGCTCGGATGCTGTGGCGCCGGAGCGGAAAGCGGTGCGCCACCGCGTCGGCCGGCCATCCGGACGGCACGGTCGGGATCCGCCGAGGGCGCCGGGCCGGCGGACCGCCCGACGAGCGGCGCCCGGCTGCGCTCGTCGCCCCACACCGACGCCGCATCCACGTACGGCCGTAGCAGCGAGGTCAGCGCGGGGTCCGCCCGGCCGTGCAGCTCGTCGGAGCCGATCTTGCGGGCGATCCCGGCGAGGAAGTCCGCGAGCTGCACCCTCGGGTCCTCCCGGGCGGCCACGAGCCGCAGCCCGTCGAGGGTGATCCCGGACCCGCGGGCCGTCTCCTCGATCCACGCGATGCGGTCCGGCGTCAGCAGGTTCTGCCGGTCGTGCACCAGACGGACCCGGCGTCCGCCCCGGGTCCAGTACGCGGCCGTCCTGACGATGGACGGCAGCAGCGGATTCAGGACGGGGATCAGGGGCCGCCCGGCGAGGATCGCGGCCCGGTGGGCTTCCGCGTGCCCGCGGGCCGCCGCGAACCGCTCCAGGACGTCCGCCGCCTCCGCACCGGCCTCCACGCGGCGCAGCAGGCCGACGGCCCGGAAGAACACGTCGACGGGCTCCCCGCCGTTGCGCACGCGCAGCAGGCGGTTGGCCGCGTCGAGGAAGTCCCGCCACAGCACGTCGCCGAACACCCGCGGTCCGGCCCGGAAGAGGGGGAGGGCCGGCCCGCCGTCGCCCAGCAGCAGACCGGCGGTCCGCTCCACGACGAAGAACGACTTCTCCGTGAGGTGCACATGCGCGGCGCCGTGGATCGGCCCGCCGGGCGCGAGCAGCCACTCCAGCACCGCCCGGTGCTTCTCCCGCAGCAGATGGCCGGCCTTGTACTCCTCCGCGGGAGAGCGGATCCGGTCCCGGATCTCCCGCAGGTGCCCGGCCGCCTCCGGCACGGTCAGCCGCACACTGGCGTGGGCGAACACGTCGGTGTTCCCGCCGGTGAGGTTCTCCCCGTCGGAGCCCGACTCGTCGCAGGCGACCTCCAGGACACCGGCGTCCCGCGCAGGCGCGACCGGCGGTCCGTACGCGTCGTTCCCGCTCACGCCGCAGCCCCCTATCTTGAGCCTCATGACCAGGATCCCGCACGAACCGGCCGGTGAACCGAATCCCCTGCGGGTGCTCTCCCTCGACCGACTGCGGCGCCGTACGAGCATGAAGTGGCGCACCCACCCCGCCGACGTGCTGCCGATGTGGGTGGCCGAGATGGACGTCCCGCTCGCCGAGCCCGTCGTCCGCGCGGTCACCGAGGCGCTCGCCCTCGGGGACACCGGCTATCCGGCCGGCACCGGGTACGCCGAGGCGCTCGCGGGGTTCGCCGCCAAGCGGTGGGGGTGGGACGGCGTCGCGGTGGAGCGCACGGCCGTCGTGCCGGACGTCATGCTCGGCGTCGTCGAGATGATCAAGCTGGTCACCGGGCCCGGCGATCCGGTGATCGTGAACCCGCCCGTGTACCCGCCGTTCTTCCAGTTCGTCGAGCACATGGACCGGCGGGTGGCCGAGGCGCCGCTCGGCGCGGACGGGCGCATCGACCTCGACGTGCTGCGGGACGCGTTCGCGCGGGCGACCGCGCACGGACGCCGGGCCGCGTTCCTGCTGTGCAGTCCGCACAACCCGACCGGCACCGTGCACACCGCCGGGGAACTGGCCGCCGTCGCCGCTCTCGCCGACCGGTACGGCGTGCGCGTGGTCGCCGACGAGATCCACGCCCCGCTCACCGCACCGGGCTTCGCCTTCGTGCCGTACCTGAGCGTGCCCGGCGCCGAGAACGGACTGTCGCTGATGTCCGCGTCGAAGGCGTGGAACCTGGCGGGACTCAAGGCCGCGCTCGCGATCGCGGGCCCCGCGGCCGCCGCCGACCTCGCCCGGATGCCCGAGGAGGTCGGCCACGGGCCCAGCCACCTCGGCGTCATCGCCCACACCGCGGCCCTGCGCGAGGGCACCGTCTGGCTCGACGCGCTGCTCGCCGGCCTCGACGACAACCGGCGCCTGCTCACCGCCCTGCTGGCCGAGCACCTGCCCGCGATCGCCCACCGGCCGGGCGAGGCGACCTACCTCGCCTGGCTCGACTGCCGTGCGCTGGGCCTCGGCGACGACCCGGCGGACGTCTTCCTGGAGCGCGGCCGGGTCGCCCTCAACTCGGGCATCCTCTTCGGCACCGGCGGGACGGGGCACGCGCGGCTGAACCTGGCGACCTCCCCGGAGGTGCTCACCGAGGGCGTACGGCGGATGGCCGCGGCACTCGGCTGAGGCAGCCACGCGCACGCACGCGCAGCCGCGCACGGCCCGCGCAGCCGCGCACGGCTTCGCGCACGGCCGCGGACGGCGGGCGCGCCGAGTCGCCGGCGTCCGCACTGCCTAGACTCCTGTCATGGACGACACACCGCTGAAGCGGCTCGGTGAGGGCAAGTACCTGCTGGTCACCAGCTACCGGAAGAACGGCACCCCGGTGGCCACCCCGGTGTGGGTGGTGCGCGACGGCGACACGCTCGGCGTGTGGACGACCGCCGACTCCTGGAAGGTGAAACGGATCAGGGCCCGCCCGGAGGTCCTGGTCGGCCCCTGCGACGTGCGCGGCAACCCGACCGGCCCGCAGATCCCCGCCACCGCGGAGATCACCGACGAGGCGACCCTCGCCCGCTACCGCGAGCTGATCCGGCGCAAGTACGGCGTCCTCGGCCGCCTCACCCTCCTCGGCAGCCGGCTGCGCCGGGGTCTGGACGGAACCGTCGGCATCCGGCTGACGGTCCAGCCCTAGACACCCGCGGCCCCCAGCCGCGCGACGACGACGTACCACCGGGAGGACTGCCGGGTGTCTGGAGCAGGGCAGCGGTGAGGCGGGACGAGGGTGCGGGGGAGGACCCCGCGCGGCGTGTGTTCGACGCGGACCGGGCGGCCGAGCGCATGGGCATCGAGCTGCTGGAGCACGCCGCGGGCCGGGCCGTGCTGCGGATGACGGTCACCGCGCGGATGCTCAACGGCCACGGCACCGCCCACGGCGGATGCCTGTTCCTGCTCGCCGACGCCGCGTTCGCCTGCGCCTGCAACAGTCACGGCCCCGCCACGGTCGCGGCCGGCGCCGGCATCGGCTTCGTGGCCCCCGCCCACGAGGGCGACGTGCTGACGGCGGTGGCCGAGGAACGCACCCTCTCGGGCCGCAGCGGGACATCCGACGTGACCGTGCGGCGCGGCGACCAGGTGATCGCCGAGTTCCGCGGCCGCAGCCGCACGCTCAGGGCCGCGGCCGGACCGCCGGCGCCGGACTGACCAGCCGTCAGGTCCAGGCCCGGTAGGGTTCGTCGACCAGCTGGAACACCGGCTCGCCGCGGACCGGGTCCTTCGCGGTGGACAGCCGCACCCGGTCGCCGCTGTGGATGCCGATCGGCGGGCCCATGACCCGGCCGCGCACGACGAACCCCTCGGCCATCTCCACCAGCGAGACGTTGCGCGCGGCGGGGGTGTTGCGGTGCACCACCGTGGAGTGGCGGACCGTGCCCACGCCCTCGCTGCGCTCCGTGCGCAGGTCGCTGCCCTGGCACACCGGGCACAGCAGCCGGTGGTACATCGCGGTGCCGCACCAGGTGCAGCGCTGGAAGAGGATGCTGTCCGTGTCCCGCGTGCCGGGATCGAGCACGCCCGCCGCGGAGCCGCCTGCCTGACGGGCAACGTTTCCTGAGTGGTGGTACACGCTGGTCCAACTCCTCGCACTCGGCCGGAATCCCACGTGCGCGAAGCACCCGGGCACGGGTGTGCGCGGTCACCGTGCCACCGTGCACAGCGGTAGGGTATGGCACTCAGTGCCATAGGTAAAGGTACTGGGTTCCCTCTTCTTGCGACTCAGTTCCGGCCCTGAGCGGCTTCGATCTCCTGGACCACCCGCCACAGCGGGGCCCCGCGGCGGGCGACGACGACCACCACGTCCTCGGGCTCGTCGGCGTCGGAGCGGCCGCCGGGGGAGCCGAACGCCGACTGGACGTAGCCCAGGGCGTGGTCCAGCGCGGCGCTCGCGTCGCCCTGCCCGCTCGAACGCAGCCAGGAGCGCAGGGCGTTGTTGTGCGCCGCCACCACGGCCGCGGCGATGACGTCGGCCCGCAGGATGCCGTCGCGGCGGCCGGCGAAGCGGGCGCGCAGGTACTCGGCGAAGGTGCGCTCGTAGCGCCACACCACCGACAGTTCGTGCGAGCGCAGCACGGGCACCTGCTTGGTGAGGCGGTAGCGCTGCACGGAGAAGGAGGGGTTCTCGGCGTACATCCGCAGCACCAGCCGGGCCGCCTCGCAGACCCGCCGCACCGGCTCGTCGTCGTCGGCGCTGCGGGCGAGGAACGCCGTCATGTCGGACAGGCACCGCTCGTGGTCGGGGAAGACCACGTCCTCCTTGGAGGGGAAGTAGCGGAAGAACGACCGCCGTCCGACGCCCGCCAGCGCGACGATGTCGTCCACTGTCGTCTGCTCGTACCCCCGCTCCAGGAACAGCCGGAAGGCCGCCGCGATCAGCGCCTCCCGGATGGGCGGCTTCGCGGGCGCCGTCTCGCCCTTCAGGTCGCGACGGTGTGCCGCGTTGCCGGAGCTCATGGACGGGAACGTAGCACTTGGAGCCGCAAATGGCACTCAGTGCACTGCGGCTGGGGAACTGAGTGCACTCCGCTCCGGGAGCGGGTCCCCGCACCCCCTGACGTAACCTTTCCGCACCCCACGCCCCGCCCGGAACCGCACGCCCGAGGAGCCCGCATGTCCTCCGCCCGAGCCCGCCTGCTGTACGTCACCGACCTGTCGTACCCGGCACGCGGACGCCGCTACTGCGACGAGGACATATACCTCACCTCCCGGCTGCGCGAGGACTTCGACCTGGCCCTGGCCCACCCCCGCGACGCGGCCGCGCTGATGGACGTCTTCGACGCCGTCGTCGTCCGCAACAGCGGACCGGTCCTCGGCCACCAGGACGCCTACGACGCCTTCCGCGCGCGGGCGGCGGCCCGCGGGACCCGCGTCTACAACCAGCTCACCGGCAAGGCGGACATGGTGGGCAAGCAGTACCTCGTCGAACTGACCGCCGCCGGGTACCCGGTCATCCCCACCGTCGACCGCGCGGCCGACCTGCCGCTGCTGCCCGCCGCGGACGCGTACGTGGTCAAGCCCGAGCGGGGCGCCGACTCCGCGGGCCTGTCCGTCGTCCCCGCCGGCCGCCTGCCCGAGCTGACGGACGGCGGCGTGCTGGTCCAGCCGCGCGTCGACTTCTCCTACGAGGTCTCCTTCTACTTCGTCGACGACCGCTTCCAGTACGCCCTGTACGCGCCGCGCCCCGACCGGCGCTGGCAGCTCGAGCCGTACGAACCCACCGCCGCGGACCTGGAGTTCGCCCGGCGCTTCATCGCGTGGAACGCCATCGGTCACGGCATCCAGCGCGTCGACGCCTGCCGTGCCCCGGACGGCGGACTGCTCCTCGTGGAACTGGAGGACCTCAACCCCTACCTCTCCCTGGACGCCCTCGACGAGGCCCGCAGGGACGCGTTCGTCACCGCCCTGAAGGAGTCCCTGCACCGCTTCCTCGCCGCGACGGTCTGACCGTCGGCTGAACTCCCGGCGCTCCGGCCGCGTATGTCTTCCCGGGAGACGGGGACCCCTGCCACGGGACGGAAGGAGAGCACTGTGCCCACACCGCGCGCATCCGGCTCACCGGGCGACCGGCCACCCCTGGAACCGGTCCGCGTCCTGCGCATGCGCCGCACCGACGCCCTGGCCGAACTGCTGCGCGACCTGCCCCGGGACGCCGGCTACGAGGCCGTTCCGATGCCCGGGCCACCGGCCGGCTCCGAGGACGCCACCCGGGAGATGCCACCCGTCCGCGACGACGACCGCGCGGGCCCGCCCGGCACCGGCCGGCCCGGCACCGGCCGGATCGGCGCCGGGCCGCGCGGCGCCACGGGTCCCTCCGGCGCCGGGCCGCGCGGCACAGGCCGTGCCGGCGCCGGGTACGTGGGTACCGGATCCGTGGGTACCGGGCCCGCGCGCCCGGATCGCTTCGGTCCCGCTCCCGGTCTCGGTCTCGGTCTCGGTCCCGGCCAGCGCCGCGCCGCCGTCGCCATCGCCGTCGCCGCGGCCGCGCTCGTCGGCTTCGGCGGCGCCCTCCTGCTGCCCGGCCGGCACCACGCCGCGTCGGCCGGCACACCCGCGCCGACCGCGTCCGCCGAGCCGACCCCCACCGCCTCGGCGCCGGCCGAGGGCCAGGCCGATCCCGACGGCACCGGCACCCTGCGCGAGGGCGACAGCGGACCGCGGGTGACGGACCTGCAGCAGCGCCTGCTGCGCATCCCGAACGTCTACGACCACGGGTCCACCAGCGGCCGTTACGACGCCGCCCTCACCGCGGCCGTCGCCCGCTTCCAGCTCTGGTACGGCATCCGGGGCGACGAGACCGGCGTCTACGGCGACGACACCCGCACCGCGCTGGAGTCCCGGACCGCGTCGGGCACCGGCTGACCCGAACGGGCCACACGGCGCGGACACGGCGCGGACACGGCGCCGGGACGGTCCGGCCGCCAGGGCCTGACCCAGGCCTAACCCCGCGCTGCCGGATCCGCGGGCTCGGCCGGGACCCGGATGTCGAGGACGCAGACGTCGTCCCGGTCCTCTCCCTCCAGCACCGCGTCGAGCAGCGGGGCCAGCGAACCGGGTTGGCCGGCCTGTTGGGCGACGACGGCCTCCGCGAGCCGGTCCAGACCCCGGTCGAGCCCCTCGCCGGGCCGCTCGACCAGGCCGTCGGTGTACAGCACGACGCGGTCGCCGGGCCGCAGCAGGCACTCCGCCTCCTCGAACACCGGCGCGGCGGTCGCCCCCAGCAGCATGCCGCGGGGCCGGCCGAGGTAGCTCGCCCGGCCGTCGCGCAGCAGCAGCGGCGGCGGGTGACCGGCCTGGGCCCACACCAGCCGGCGCTCGCCGGGGGAGTAGCGGGCGAGGACCATGGTCGCGGTGCCGTGCGTGTCGCGGGAGTGCAGCAGCAGCGTGTTGAGCCGGACGAGGGCGCCGGTCAGCGACGAGCCGGTGATGACCATGCCCTTGGCCGTGAAGCGGAGCTGGGCCATGGTGGCGACGGCGTCGATGCCGTGCCCGGCGACGTCGCCGACCACGAACAGGGCGTCCCCTTCGGGCAGTTCGAGGGTGCTGAACCAGTCGCCGCCGACGTGGATGCCGGACTGGGCGGGCAGGTAGGCGACTTCGACGCGCAGTCCGGCGAGCCGCACGGGGCTGGTCGGCAGCGGCAGCAGGGCGTGCTGCAGCCGCGCGGCCAGCGTGCGCTCGGCGCGCAGGACGTCGTGCTGGGTGAGTATGGCCCGCTCGCTCTCCACCAGGGCGAGTTCGGCGCTGCGCTGCACGGTCAGGTCCTGGACGACGCCGTGGACCTCGGCGGGCGTGCCGTGGTGGTCGGGCACCGCCTCGGCGACGAGCCGCAGATGCCGCAGCCCGTCCGAGGTCCGCACCCGGAACGGGACGTCGAACGGCCTCGCCTCCCCCAGCAGCCGGTCGAGGGCGTCGGTCAGCGCGGGCACGTCCTCGGACAGCGCCAGGCCCGCGAGCCCGCCCAGGCCGACCGGGCCGCTCGCGGGGTCCCGGCCGAACAGCGCGAACACCTCGGAGGACCAGCTCGCCTCCCCGGTGACCAGGTTCCAGCTCGCCCAGCCCAGGTTGCCCAGCCGCTGCACGTCCGCCAGGCGCTGCCGCTGCCGGTCGGAGGAGCCGTGGCGCACCCAGGTGACGATGAGTCCATCGCCCAGCCGGGCCGCCCGTACCGAGTGGACGGACAGCTCGGCGGCGCCGTCCACGACCTCCTGGTGCGCGAACGGCTCGCTCTCGAACGGCTCGGAGCCGGAGAGCGCGCGGGCGAAGCCCCGCAACAGCGGTTCGTCCGTCAGGGCGGCACAGCATTCTCGCAGCCGCCGGCCGACCAGGTCCACGTGGCTGCTGCCGACCAGGCCGGCGGCCTGCCGGGTCGCGGCGTCGATCCGGTAGTCCTCGGCCTCTCCCGGTCCGGCGGGCAGCGGGGTCAGCAGCATGGCGGCGCCGGGCAGCGCGTCGAACACGGTCTGTACGGCGGCCGCGGCGCTGTCCCCGACGGGGCGCGGGCGCGTCTCGAAGGCGCGCAGCGGGCCGGCGCAGAGCCGGGCGGCGGCCAGCAGCTGCTCCCGCACCCGTGCCGGGAACGGCCCGGTGCGGGTGCGCAGGATGCCGACGCAGGCGTCGGGCGAGTCGCCGTCGGCCGGCAGGGGCAGCCAGGCGCGGGAGCGCCAGCGGCCGGGCGGATCCTCGATCAGCAGGTACCGCCGGCGGTCCGTCTCCACGTCCTCCAGCCAGCGCGGCTCCCCCGACCGCAGCGCGTCGAGCGCGGCGGTCCCGCTCAGCGGGGGAACCTGGCGCCAGCGCGCGGTCAGGGTGTCGTCGACGCCCGCGTGCCCGATCAGTTCGAGTCCCCCGCCGGGCCGCCGAACGTAGATCACGACCGCGTCGGCGCCGGCCTCCGCGGGGAGCTGCTCCAGCAGCCGGCCGGCGAGGTCGTGCGGTGTGGCGGCGCGGGCCTGCGCTCCGCCGAGCAGGCCGAGGGCCGCGGCGCCCTCGTCGGCCGGGACCCGCGAGGCGGGGACGGCGGCGTGGGAGGACCGGCCGCGCGGCCCCTCGACGGGCGGGCCGTCCGGCGGCACCAGGCTCCCGAGGGTGATCCAGCACTCCTCCAGCAGCGTTCGCCGGCCGGTCTCGGCGCGTCGCCGCAGTTCCTCGGCGGCCGCGTCCGGGGAGCAGCCGGTGAGCGCCATCACGGCGCCCTTGGCGCGCTCCAGGACGGCCGACGTCGCCGCCAGGTCCCGCAGTCGTTCCATCTCGGCGCGCTGCCTGGCGACGACCTTGGCCAGCGCCGCCTTGTCCGGCGTCCGGGACTCCGCCGGCATGGAGGGCTCGCTCGTCACGCGTCGAGCATCGCACACAGGACGCGGGTCGATCACAGGGATGCCTGGCCGGACTCCACCCGAAAGCGGTACCCGCGACGCCGGTCCGTGCCCGGCCGGGGTCACTGCCCCGCGCGGCTCCTCGGCGCTCGGGCGGCGGATGCGGCCAGGGCCGCGGCAGACCGCTGAGACATGCCATGACCAGGTACGTCAGCACCGGCGGCGGCACCACCGGGAAGACCCCCGCGACGCGTCCGTGCCGGCCGGCCCGTTCACCGGACCCCGGCCGGGCGGCGAGCCGGCGCGGATCATGCGCCCGCGGGCCGGTGCGCGCTCAGCGGGCCGAGCCGGCCAGGGCCTCGGTGACCGCGCGGACGCTGCGCGCGATGTGCTGCAGCTGCAGCACCTCCGCCGCGTACAGCTTGATGGTGTGCTCGATGACCGACTCCGGCAGGCCCAGCCTCGGCAGGTCGGCGCGGGCCGTCTGCAGGGCGGTGCGGGCGACCCGGATCTCGTTGTGGACCTGGATCTGCGCGTGCCGGGCGAGCAGCACGGGGTGGCGGATGAGGGCCGGGTAGCTGGCGTAGCGCGCCGGCACCAGCTCGCGCAGCCACTTGGCCGCCGAGCGCTCCCAGTCGAAGGAACCGGGCGTCTTGACCTGGCACGGCCAGTCCGGGCTGATGCGCGTCGTCGTCAGGGTCATGATCATCGCTTCCGGGGGTGCGGCGTCGTGAGGGGTGGTCCGACGGGGGCGGGCGGCCCCGGCCTAGGGGATGACCGGGGCCGCCATGGGCGCTCGCACAGGCGAGGCCCGACCGAACGCCCTGGGCGCCGACGCGGGTAGGAGACGGCGGCTTCGGGTGTTCGTGCAGGAGCCCGGGAAGGCGTACGGCGTCCGTGCGGCGGCTGGTGCGGCGTACGCATGGGCGGACCGTGGCTTTCTGCGGGCGGTGCGGGGGAGGGGACGGGGGTGCGGAAACGTGTCTCGGAGTGAGCCGGGGCGCGATCCGTGAGAAGTATTTATATATGCCGTCTGCTTTGCAAGAAGCATGAAAACATTCATGCGCGATGTGTCCGTGAATGTCCCCTTCTGGTATGGGGTGGGGTGACGGGAGGAACGGCGGGGCCGGCCGGGGAGGGCCGGACGCGTCAGTCCCGCAGGAAGAACTGGTGCTGGTCGGAGATCTGCTCGTACGCCTCGAGCCGGGCCTGGGTGCGCTCGGCGTCGGCGTCGGTCATCGCCTGCAGCAGCGCGGCGGCCATCACGCCCGGCGCCGCGTAGGAGTCGAACACCAGACGCGAGCCGGTGCCGGTGGTGAAGGTGACGTCCGCCTCGTCGGCCACCGGCCCGAGCGCCAGGTCGGTCACGAGAGCGACCTTCAGCCCGGCGCCCCTGGCGACCCGCACCGCGGTGAGCGTCTCCTGGGCGTGCCGGGGCATCGAGAAGGCCAGCACCCAGGTGCCGCCGGCCTCACGGGACTGCAGCAGCGCGTCGTAGGCGATGCTGCCGCCCCGGGTCACCAGCCGCACGTCGGGGTGGATGCGGCGGGCGGCGTAGGCGAAGTACTCGGCGATCGAGGCCGAGATGCGCAGCCCCAGCACGGTCAGCGGGGTCGACGCGGACAGCTCGCGGCCGACGTCGATCACCTGGTCGGGGTCGGCGAAGTCGCGCCGCAGGTTCTCCAGGTTCTCGATCTCGGCGTCGACCGCCGCCTGCAGCTCGTTGCTGCCGTTCTCCTCGGCCGCGCCCGGCCCGCCGGCCAGCGTGCCGAGGGCGACCGACTGCAGCTTCTCGCGCAGCGCGGGGTAGCCGCTGAAGCCCACCGCGGCGGCGAAACGCGTCACCGACGGCTGGCTGACGCCGACCCGCTCGGCCAGGTCGGTGATCGACAGGAACGCGGCCTCGGTGATGTGCTCGATCAGGTACTGGGCGATGCGCCGCTGCCCGGGCGAGAGCCGGGGCCGGTCGAACAGCGTCCGCAGCTGGGAGGTCGGGGACGCCTCGGCCTCCGGAGCGGTCTTGCCCGAGGTGATGGCGGATGCCTGTGCGCGTGCCTGCTGTGGCGATGGCACCGGTGCGCCTCCTTTGTCTCGCACAGTGCTTCAACATAGCTCACCCATCGCCTTGACCAGGGCTTGCACCGGCGCTCCCGGCCCGCCGGACGCCACTGCCGGGCCTGTCCACCAGCGCATCGCCTCACCGGCGGTAGATCGTGATCGAGTGACCGACCTCGTCGACGGGGCGGCTGCTCGCGATCAGGCCGGCGAGTCCTCCGCGCGCCTTGGCCACCGCGGAGTCCGACACGACCAGCAGCCCGCGCACCTCGCGCGCGGGGACCTCGCGCGGGTCGGCGGCGTCGATGCCGTAGGAGGACGGCACACCACTGCCCTTGTAGACCAGCCAGATCCGCTCGCCCCGGTAGCGCTCGCGCAGCCGGTCCGCGAGCCGGCCCAGGTCCTGCCCCCAGTCCACGTTCGAGTCGTGCAGCCGCAGATGGGTCCTGGCCGGCCCGCCGAACGCCTCGTTCGCGTACGGCAGGTAGTAGGGATACGTCCGCAGCGAACTCACCGCGACGAACAGCACCAGGGCCCCGGTCGTCCACGGCGCCCACCGCCACCGCAGCGTCGGCACGCAGCCCGCCGCGACGGCGAGGAACATCGGCACGAAGACGGCGTACCGGGTGCCGAGGTCCCGCGACCCGTGCATGGACGCGGCCAGCAGCACGGCCGCCGGCAGCAGCACGTACGGCGCCGCGGGCCGCAGCCGTCGCACCGCGAGCACCGCGACGCCGCCGGCGGCCCCCAGGGCCAGCAGCCCCAGCGGCGTCTTCACCAGCAGCGCGGCCGGCAGGTAGTACCAGCGCGACCCGGTGTACAGGCGGCCGAAGAGGAAGCCCTGCCAGGGCCGGTTCTCCAGGCCGAACTGCACGCGCATCCCGTCCCGGTAGGCCTCGGGGAACGGCAGCAGCCGCACCAGCAGCCCTCGCAGCCCGTGCGCGGCGGGGATGTGCTGCCCGGGCGACCAGCGCAGCCGCGGATCGACCGCTAGATAGGACGCCCATACGACGGCCACGGCGGCGAGCGCCACGACGGCCGCGCCCGCGACGGCCCGCGCCGCCCTGCGGCGGTCCGGCGCTCCGGCGTGCCACACCGCCCAGGCGGCCGTCGCCGCCAGCACCGGAATCGCCGGCAGCGCGCTCATCTTCGTGGCCACCGCCGCGCCGAGGGCCAGTCCGGCCGGGGGCAGGTACCGCCGGGGCCGCCGACGGGCCCGCCACAGCAGCCACGCCGACGTCAGCACGAACCCTGCGGCCGGCACGTCGAGGGTGGCCAGCGACCCGTGGGCGATCACGTCGGGGGAGAAGGCGTACAGGGCGAGCGCGACCACCGCGCCCACCGGACCGGCGAGGTCCCGGGCGAAGGCGAACACCACGAGCCCGAACAGCAGGGTCAGCGCGATCACCGGCAGGCGGGCCCACAGCATCACGCGCCAGGGGTCGTTGCCCGACTCGTACAGCAGGCGCCGCCCGAACCGGCCCTGGTCGCCGGGCGGGGAGGTGCCGACGTGCGGGGCGGCGGCCGCCACCCCCACGGCGACGAGGAGCTTGCCGAGCGGCGGGTGCTCGGGGTTGAGGCGCACGCGGTGCTCGTGCAGATAGTCGGCCGCCGTGCCGACGTACACCGGCTCGTCGATCGTGGGGGTCTGCTGGACGGCGGTCGTCACCATCGCGGCGGCCATCTGCGCGAGCAGTACGGCCACCAGGAGCGGTGTCAGCAGCCGCCGCGCGGCCCGGCGCGGCGGCGCGGCGTCCGGCGCCGGCCGTTCCGGGCCGCCACCCGTCCGCGGGTCCAGGACCGAATGCTGTTCCAACGCGGTCATCCGCTCCGCGGTGACGCCGGCCGCGAGGTGGCGGGAGCGATCGAGGGCCGTCTCATGGCCCCACTCTCGCACCGGCTCCCGCCACCGGCGGCGTCACCGCTTCAGGAGTCGTACCGACAGACCTTCCGCCGTGCAGACGGGTACGGCCCGCAGCGTGGGGGAGTTCAGTTCCACGCGGTCGAACTGACCGCGCAGCACGGCGGCGGCCAGGACGGGCACCGTGCTGCCCGCGGCCGGCGGCCGCTCGGCGTCGAGGCGCAGCGACAGCACGCTGCCCGGGCCCAGCAGCGCCCGCCGGGTCACCTGCAGGGCCGCGTCCTGCCCGGCGCGCAGCGTCACCTCCAGGGCCGCCGACTCCTGCCGGTACCCGCCGCGCACCTCGGCCGGCCGCTGGAGCCGCAGCGTGCCGCCGAGCACCCGCACGTCGCCGTGGCCCAGGGCGTGCGACGAGCCGGCCACCAGCACGCCCTCCGTCACGGTGGTGCCGCCGGCGTAGGTGTTGCGGCCGGTCAGGGTCAGCGTGCCGCTGCCCCGCTTGGTCAGCCCGCCGGCGCCGCCGATGTCGTTGCGCCAGACGTCGGCCGCGGCGAAGCCGCCCGCCGCCGCGTCCAGCGCGACGGTCACGTCGGAGTCGAAGGAGCCGTACCCGTCCGCCGCGGCGAACAGGTTCAGGCGCCCCCACTGCTCGAAGCCGTCCAGCAGGACGTACCCGGAGGGCAGCGCGGTCGTGCGCAGCACCTCGCGCCGCTGCCCGGCGTCCAGGTACGGCAGCCGCGTCTCCAGCAGCACCTCCGCGCCCTTCGGCACGGTCAGCGGCTCGCTGCGGCCGTGCCGGGTCAGCACGTACGTCAGCCGGGGCCGCACCGCGCGGGCGTTGGCGTCCCGGTCCGCGTACGGGTCGGCGCCGGGGGCGGCCGAGTGGGCGTAGGCGTACAGGGTGTCGGCCGTGGCGCCGGTCCGCTCCCGGAAGTACGCCAGGGCCTGGGCGCGGGCCGCGGCCTTGAGCTCCGCGTTCGCCGGGTCGGCCAGGGTGGCGGCGGCCAGCGCGGTGGCCATGACGCGCCCGCCGAGGACGTCGACCGTGGAGTGCATGCCCGCCATGATCCGGGTGTGGCTGAGCTCGAAGGCGCGCGTCACCAGTTCCTGGAAGCGCTCGGGCACGGCGTACGCGAACGCCAGGGCCGCCAGGTGGAAGGCGTTGGTGTGGCCGCTGGGGAAGCCGCCGTCGTCCGCCGGGGAGGTGCTGCGCTGCCGCAGCAGCTGGGGGGCGACGACGACCCGCGAGTCGTACACGGGGTAGCCGAGCTCGTCCTTCGCGCCGGTGTCGACGACCTCGCTGTCCTCGTTCATGCGCCACGGGCGCGGGTACTGGAAGGCGTACTTGGCCGGGTTGCCGGAGGCGAACGGGCCGCGCACCGTGTCGACGAGCTCGGCCACCTTGCCGAGGGCGGAGTCGTGCGCGCCGGCGCCGAGCGCGGAGCCGGCGGGGGCGTCGGCGGGCACCGCGTCGCTGATGGTGGTCGCGGGCGTGCCGTCGGGCGCGCTCGTGATCGACGTGACCGCCTTCGCGCCCTCCTTGTACAGCCCGGCGAGCGGACCCAGGCCCGCGATCATCGCGTAGCTCTGGTGCTGGCGGTCGTAGAGGAACGCCTCCTTCGCCTGCGCGTCCGTGCGCGCGGCGGTGAGCTGCGCGCAGTAGCGCATGTTGGCGCGCAGTACCTCCGGCCGCAGCGGCGTGCCGGTGTTCCACGCGCCGCCGGTCTTCCACACCTCGGCGAAGCCGCCGAGGGCGCGCACGACCGCGTTGGTCTCGGGCGTGAGGTTCGCCAGGACGTTGCTCTTGTAGTCGTCGACGAACGCGGCGGCGGCCGGGGTGCCGGCCGGGGTGGCCGCGGCGGCCGGCCACGCGGCGACGGCGGGCACGGCGAACGCTCCGGCCGTGACGCCGAGGGAGGTCATGAGGAACTTCCGCCGGTCGACGGCGAGCCGGCCGGCCGGCGAGGAGGACTGGTGCGAGGGGGACGGGTGCCCGGCTGGGGACGGCATGCGCGTGCCTCTCTTCGGTTCCGCGGCCGTGCGGCCGGGGAGGGGATCGGGGGAGGGAGCGACGTGTTCGCGTGGGTGCGGACACGGTGGATCCGGTGCGTTTCGTGGTGCTCGAGCGAAGATCTACGGCCGGGCGCTGTCGGGCCGGCGTGGGAGCGGCGACGGCGAGATGGCCCGCGGGTGAACCCGCGCCGTGCGGTTCACACGATCGAACGGGCCAGCGCTACGGCGCCCTCGACCGGCGCCCCGCGCAGCGGCTGCGGCCGTGCGCCGGGCACGGAGGCGGCGAGCGCCGAGGTGAACGCGTCGTAGAGCGAGGGCTGGCCGAGGACCGTGCCGCCGGCGACGACCACGTCGTCCACCGCGACGCCGCGCGCGGCGAGCCGTGCGACGAGCGCGGCCAGGCAGCGGCCGCCCTCGGCGATCACGGCGCGGGCGAGCGCGGAACCGGCGTCGGCGGCCGCGAACACGACCGGCGCGTGCCGGCCCCACTCCGCTGAGACGTCCGTCGCGGCCTCCAGCGCGGCGCCCAGCGCGGGCACCTCGGGGACGCCGAACGCCTCGACGAGCCCGAGCGCCAGCGGGTCGGGCGGCTCCCCGCGGTCGTGGGCCGCCCATACGGCCCGCGCCGCCTCCCGGACGAGCCCGGCCGAGCCGCCCTCGTCGCCCAGCACCGCGCCCCAGCCGCCCACCTGGACGGGGCTGCCGTCGGCGAGCCGGCCCACCGCGACCGAGCCGGTGCCGGCCACCAGGCCGACCCCCCGGTCCAGACCGGCGGCGGGCACGAGCAGTTCGGCGTCCCCCACGACCAGCGCGGGGGTGCCGAAGTGCAGTTGCAGGGCGGTGCGGACCGAGGCGCACTGGCGCGGGGTCTCGCAGGCGTGTCCGCCCACGGCCAGCGCGGACGGGCGGGCGCCGGCGGGCAGTGCCTCGGCCACCAGGGCGGCCAGCCAGCCGGCGGCGGCCACCGGGTCGTGCGGCCGCCAGCCGCCGCTCGGGCGGACGTGGTCGGCGACGCGGGCGTTCCCCACGACGGCGCGCAGATGCGTCTTCGTGCCGCCCACGTCGATGCCGACCACCAGGGGCAGGGTGTCCTGCACGGATCCTCTTTCGTCGTTGCGCGGAAATGCAACGGTGGGCGAACCATGCCTGGAAGAACAGCAGTTGAAGCGGTCAGGAAGCCCCGGGACAGGCCTCGTGCGGTCACGGCAGGCGAGTACCGTGAACTTCGTTAGGAAGTTAACTAACGAAGTACAGTGCGTCAAGAGGCGTCGCACAGCCGGCCGCCGGGACGACCGTCCGGGCGGCCGCGCGGCCGGCCGCGACGCCTGGGCATCCATCGCCGCCTGCCGCGGAACCGTCCCCGCGGGACGCGGCCCCTGACCCGTGGGGGAACTGTGGAACACGACATGGCGGAAGCCCCCCGCCTGACCGAGAGCGCGAGCGCTGTGTTCGCCGTGCTGGCCGAGGCCGGCAGCGCGACCCGGCCCCAGCTCGCGACCCTGGCGGGCCTGTCCAAGCCGACGGTGTCCTCCGCCGTCGCGGAACTGGAGAGCGCCCGCCTCGCCGCCCACTCCGGCACCGCCTCCAGCGGCACCGGCCGCTCCGCCGCCGTCTACGGCCTAGGACCGGCCGCCGGCGCCGTGCTCGCCGTCGATCTCGGCCCCGCCGTGACACGGGTGCGCGGCTGCGCCCTGGACGGAGCCCTGCTCGCCGAGACCACCGCCTCGCGCGAGGAGGCCGCCGACGCCGTGCGCGGGGCCCTCGCCGCACTGCCCGCCGACGCCCCCCTGCGCGCCATCGTCGTCGCCGTCGGCGACGTCACCGAGTGGGACCGAGAAGGCGCCGGCATGCGCCCCGCGACCGCCAAGGCCGGGCCGGTCTACGACGCCCTCACCGTCGCGCTGCCGCCCGGGGTGCCCGTCCACCTGGAGAACAACGTCAACTGCGCCGCGCTCGCGGAGCTGCACGAGGGCGCTGCCCGCGGCCGGCGCACCTTCGGCTACCTGCGCATCGGCGTGGGCATCGGTCTCGGCATCGTCATCGGCGGCCACGTGCTGCGCGGCGCGAACGGCGCCGCGGGCGAGCTGGCCCGGCTGCCGTACCCGTGGGACGAGGGCCGCGAGCCGCGCCGGGAGGCCCTGGAGGAGTACGTCGGCGCCCGCTCGCTGCTGCGCCGGGCCGCGCACGCCTGGCAGGACGCCGACGGGCCGTGCCCGCGCACCGCCGAGGAGCTGTTCGCGCTCGCCGCCGAGGGGCGGGCCGCCGCCCGCGCGGTGGTCGCCCGCCACGCCGCCGACGTGGGACGGCTCGCCGCCGCGGTGGCGGCGGTGCTGGATCCGGGGCTGATCGTGCTCGGCGGCAGCACCGGCGCGGACCCGCAGCTGCTGCCCGGTGTGCGGGCCGAGCTCGCGCGGCTGAGCTGGCCCACAGAGGTGGTCAGCAGCACGGTCGGTGACCTGGGTACGGTCGTGGGCGCCGCCCGGCTCGCGGTCACCCGGGGAGTCCAAACCGTGACCGAGGCGGCGCGAACGAAGGATTGACGCCTTCGGACTCGGTCTGCCAATGTCCGGACAAGCGCTTTCTAAGCCGGTCGGGAACACCGGCTTGGGGTTGGCGTCCCGCCCGTACGCGACGTACGGGAGCCGCACGAGGGCGTGCTTGTGCGACGACGGCCCTCTGGCCGGGGATCCCACCCGTGAAGGCGACGCGGCCGGGCGAGGCCGCGCCCCCGGAAAGCGAAAAATCCTCGCACAATGCACCAGTGCCGCTTCAGTCGGCGCCGTGCTCCGTCCCCTCCGACGAAAAAAGGTATCGAAGATGACCAATGTGGGTGTGCGGCGCTCCCGCCGGCTCGGCCGCGGCGGCATACGCCGCGTGGTTCCCCTCGCTGCCGTCGCCGCGGCAGGTGCCCTGCTGCTCTCCGCCTGCGGCTCGGGTTCCGGGTCCTCGGGCGGCACCTCCAAGTCGCTGACGTTCTGGATCTCCACGGTTCCGGGGCAGGACGCGGGCTGGAAGAAGCTGGTGGCGCAGTACAAGAAGGAAGCCGGCGTCAAGGTCAAGCTGGTCAACATCCCCTACGACGGCTACACGACGAAGCTGCACAACGCCGCGCAGGCGAACTCCCTGCCCGACGTGGCGGCCGTGCCGGCGCTGGACCCGATCTGGTCGAACAAGCTGATCGACCTCAGCTCCATCGCCAACGACAAGGCGAACAACATCAACGCCAACTTCCTGGCCAAGGACTCGTCCGGGAAGGTGCTGTCGATCCCCTCGGACGTCACCGCGTCCGGCCTGTTCATCAACAAGTCGCTGTTCGAGAAGGCCGGGGTCTCCTTCCCGACCTCGCCGCAGAAGACCTGGACCTGGACCGAGTTCATCAAGGCGGCGAACAAGGTCCGCGAGAAGACCGGCGCCAAGTACTCCCTGACGTTCGACCAGTCGCCGTCCCGGCTGCGCGCCATGGTGTACGAACTCGGCGGCAAGTACGTCCACGCCGACTCCTCCGGCAAGTTCTCGGTGGACGCCGCGACCAAGAAGGCCGTGAACACCTTCGTCGGATGGAACGACGACAAGATCATGCCGAAGTCGGTGTGGACCAGCGGCGCCGACCCGTCGGCCATGTTCCAGAGCGGTGACGTGGTCGCCTACTGGTCCGGCGTGTGGCAGGTCGCCGCCTTCTCGGAGAGCATCAAGAAGTTCGACTGGGCGAGCGTCCCGACCCCCGCCCAGCCGGTGCAGGCCAGTGACGTCAACAGCGGCGGCATGATGGTCGGCTTCAACAACAACGGCGCCGCGGCCACCGCCGCGAAGAAGTTCATGGCCTGGCTGTACGAGCCGGACCACTACACCGAACTGTGCGCGGCGTCCGGGTTCCTGCCCGTCGAGAGCGGTCTGAGCCCGAAGTACCCCTTCAAGTCCGAGGCGGCGCAGGCGGCGTTCAAGCTCTACAACGAGGAGATCCCGCTCTACGCCCCGATCTCGGGCTACTTCAACAGCGCGCAGACGAACTGGGTGCTGAAGGGCAAGAGCCTCACCGAGGACCCGACCAAGACGGAGCTCGGCAAGGCGATCAACGGCCAGCAGTCGGCCGAGAAGGCCCTGGAGAACATCGTGGCCGGCTACAACCAGCAGGTCGGCGGCGCATCGTAGGCCGCAGGGCCGGGCGGCGGGCCGATACCCCCCCGCCCGGCCCTGGGCGCCCACGTGATGCCGG
>NZ_JBFADM010000020.1:0-119676 GCF_040641355.1 Streptomyces sp. NPDC020996 | reverse complement strand
GGCGGGGCGCCCGGCAGCGGGCGCCCCGCCGGTGGGTTGTGCGGCGCCGGTGGCTTGTGCGGCGCCGGTGGCTTGTGCGGTGCCGACGGCTTGTGCGGTGCCGTTGGCCTCCGCCTGGCGCTGGAGCAGCCGCCGGCAGGGCAGGCGGCTGCACCCGGTCGCCGACGAGGGCGTGCCGTTCCGCGAGATCGCCGGTGTGATCGGCCGCCACGTGGGCCTGCCGGTGACCGGAGGGGCACTGCTTCAAGGAGTAGGCCGTGCGCCGGCGGCGGGGGTCAGGTGCGGCGCGCCGGTTCCGTCCGTACCGGTCCCGTCCGTGCCGGTCCCGTCCGTGCCGGTCCCATCCGTGCCGGTCCCATCCGTGCCGGTCCCATCCGTGCCGGTCCCGTCCGTGCCGGTTCCGTTCGCCGGGTCGCTGTGACGGCCCGGTCCGGTGGGGCTCGGGCGGCGGCCGCGTCCTCCGGCCGTGCGCGGGGCGGGTTGCTTCGCGGCCGTGTGCGGGGCGAGTTGTCCCGCCATCGTCGCTCCGAGCGCCAGCGCCATGCCCGTCAGCTGGAGCGGGGTCAGCGTCTGGCCGAGGGCGGCCCAGCCGACCACCGCGGCCGTCAGCGGGGACAGCGGGCCGAGGAAGGTGACCTGGGTGGCGGTGAGCCGGCCGATGCCGCGGAACCACAGCCAGTAGGCGACGGCCGTGTTGGCGAGCGCGAGGTAGAGGCAGCCGCCGACGGCACCCGCGTCCAGGGCCGGCGGCGGGCCCTCGACCAGCAGGGCGAGCGGGGCGATGAGCAGGCCGCCGGCGGTCAGCTGCCAGCCGGTGAGCGCCAGTGGGCCCACGCCGGCCGGGCGGCCCCACTTCTTGGTCAGCACCGTGCCGGTGGACATCGACGCGGTGGAGGCGAGCGCGGCCAGCACGCCGACGGGGTCGAGCGCCCCGGCCGCCCTCAGCACGACCAGGCTGACCCCGAAGGCGGCCACGACCCCGGTCAGCACCGACCGCGCCGACGGCCGCTGCCCCAGCAGCGGCGCCGACAGCCCGACCACGAACAGCGGCCCGACCGAGCCGACGACCGCCGCCAGCCCGCCCGGCAGCCGGTACGCCGACAGGAACAGCAGCGGGAAGAACGCCCCGATGTTCAGCGCGCCGAGCACGGCCGACCGCCACCACCAGGCGCCGCGCGGCAGCACCCGGGCCAGGGCGAGCAGCAGCAGACCGGCGGGCAGGGCCCGGACCAGGGCGACGAACAGGGGGCGGTCCGGTGGCAGCAGCTCGGTGGTGACGGCGTAGGTGGTCCCCCAGGAGATGGGGGCCAGGGCGGTGAGCAGTGCGGTCGTGGATGTCGCGGTTCTCGCGGACCCCGCGGACCCCGCGGATGTCGGGGACGTCGCCGACGTCAGGGAGCGTCCCATGGCAGGACCCCTCTCGATTAGCTTGGTTGCAAGTAGCTTAGCCCTAAGCTACTTTTCGTCAAGCCAGTTTCTTGCGGCCGACCGGTAGCGGGGCGGATACTCACCGCATGAACGCACAGCCCAGGGACCCCGTGGACGCGATCGTCGAACAGTGGGCGCGGGTCCGCCCCGACCTCGACACCACCGCGATGGAGGTCTTCGGGCGGATCTTCCGGCTCTCCCGCGCCATGGGCGACCGCATGGAGAAGGCCTACGCCCCCTACGGCATCTCCCGCGGCGAGTTCGACGTCCTCGCCGCCCTGCGCCGCTCCGGCGAGCCCTACACCCTCTCGCCCCGCCGCCTCTCGGCGACGTTGATGCTCACCACCGGCGGCATGACGGGCCGGCTCGACAAACTGGAACGCGCCGGCCTGTTGCGCCGGTCCCCCGACCCGCACGACCGCCGGGGCCTGCACGTGACCCTGACCGACAAGGGGCTGCGGGTCATCGACGAGGCCGTCGGCGCGGGCCTCGCCACCCAGACGGAGGCCCTGTCCACCCTGGACGGCGAACAGGCCGGCCAACTGGCCGGCCTGCTGAGGGAGTTGCTCGCCGGGACGCCCGGCCCGCAGTGACGGTCGGGCGCGGGGAGCCCGGTCAGCCCACGTGCGCCGCGAGTCCGGGCGCCCCCACATGCGCGGCGAGCGCGTTCTCGATCGTCCGGGCGTCCGCCTCGTCCGCGGCCCAGGCCACGTACCCGTCGGGGCGCACCAGCACCGTCGTACGGCGGTCGCTCGCCCAGCGTTCCACCGCGAGCCGGTCCTTGCGGGCGCCGTCGCCCTCGTAGATCTCGGGGGTGATCAGCACGAACCGGCCGCCGCGCAGGGCCTCGTAGAGGCGGCCGCCCTGCAGGGCGACGTCCGGGACGCGGGTGCCGGTCAGCCGGTGGGCGCCGCGCGGGGCGGGGTAGCGGTAGCCGATGCCGGCGACCTGGGCGGCGAGCGCCTGGCCGGCCGGGGCGACGGTGTTGAGGCACGTGGTCAGCGCCGCCCGCGCCGCCCTCGTCCAGGGCCGGTTCGCCATGGCGAGGCGGATCAGGCCGCCGCTGCTGCGCAGGACCGCCTTGCCGACGGGGTGGCGTTCGGCCTGGTAGGTGTCGAGGAGGGCCGGGTCCGCGTGGCCCTGCACCACGGCGGCCAGCTTCCAGCTCAGGTTGGCCGCGTCCTGCAGCCCGGTGTTCATGCCCTGGCCGCCGGCCGGGGTGTGGACGTGGGCGGCGTCCCCGGCGAGGAAGACCCGGCCCACGCGGTAGGCGGGCGCCTGGCGTTCGTCGCTGTGGAAGCGGGACATCCAGCGCGCGTCGTGCATGCCGTAGTCGGTGCCGAGGGCGAGACGGGTGATCTCCTTGATCTCGTCGAGACCGAGGGGCGCGTCCTCGGGGATGTCGTGGCCGCGGTGCCAGCCGATGACGCGGTGGTAGCCGTCGCCGAAGGGCGCGAGGAAGGCGAAGGCGTCGCCGACGGCGTTGACGGTGAGCAGCGTCTCGGGCGGCTCGGCCAGCCGCACGTCGGCGAGCACGACGGAACGGATCACGGAGCGGCCGGGGAAGGGCAGCCCGACCGCCTGCCGCACGGTGCTGCGCATGCCGTCGGCGCCGACGACGTACGCGGCCCGCAGCGTCTGCGCCGCTCCCCCGGGACCGCGGACCTCCACGCTCACGCCGTCCGCGTCCTGCGCGATCCCGGTCACCTCGGTCTCGTGGCGGAACTCCACCCCCGCGTCGACCGCGCGCCGCTCCAGGACCTTCTCCACCTCGTACTGCGGGATGACGAGGAGGTGGTTGAAGCGGCTGGGGAGGGCGGCCAGGTCGACGGCGAGGCGGGTGAAGAGGCGGAGGTGGTCCAGCGGGCGGCCGACCGCCTCCAGCTCGTCGGCGAGGGCGCGGGCGTCGAGCTGCTCGAGGGTGCGGGCGTGCAGGACGAAGGCGCGGGAGAGGTTGCTGATGTGGTGGGGCCGCTTCTCGAGGACGGTGACCGGGACGCCGGCGGTGGCGAGGTCGCCCGCCAGCAGCAGGCCGGTGGGCCCTGAGCCGACGACGATCACGGGAGCGGCGGTGCCGTTCTCGTGGGCGGCGGTGCCGTTCCGGGGGGTGGCGGTGCCGTTCATGGTGCCCTCCTGATGCCTACGCCTATGGGCCAACAGTCATGGGCCAACGCCCGTTGGCCAACAACTGTTACCCAACGCTTGTTGGCCAACGATTGTTGGCAAACGCTCGTTGACGACGATACGGGTACCCGCGAACCGGGGTCAACACTTGTTGGCAAACGGGTGTTGGCATACGCTCGTGGGCATGAACGGGAGCAGCAGCACCGCGAACACCAGGAGCACCACGAGCACCACGAGCACCAGCAAGACCACGAGCACCGCGAAAACCGGCGAGCACGGCCCGGACGGCAACCGCCTAGGCGGTAACGGCCCTGGCGGCAACGCCCCAAGCGACAACGGCCCGGACGGCGACGGCGGCACCGCCCACACCGCGCAGGCCCCGCAAGTCCCCCGCACCCGCCGCCGTTCCGACGCCACCCGCGAGGCGATCCTCGCCGCGGCCCGCGAGCGCTTCGCGGCCGACGGCTACGAACGGGCCACCATCCGCGCCATCGCCAGGGACGCGCGCATCGACCCGTCAATGGTGATGCGCTACTACGGCACCAAGGAGGGCCTGTTCGCGGCGGCCGTCTCCATCGACCTGAAACTGCCCGACCTCGGCTTCCTGCCCCGCGAGGAGGTCGGCCGGGCGCTGGTGACCCACTTCCTCGAACTGTGGGAGGCGAACGAGGAGCTCACCGCCCTGCTCCGGGTGGGCGCGGCCGGGCAGGCGGGAGCCGAGCGGATGCAGGGCATCTTCCGGGAGCAGCTGCTGCCGGTCGCCCGCCAGGTGTGCCCGGATCCCGAGCAGGTCCCGGCGCGGGCGGCGCTCGGTGCGACGCAGCTGCTCGGGCTGGCGCTGACCCGTTACGTGCTGCGGCTGCCGCCGGCGGTGGAACTGACCCGCGAGGAGATCGTGGCGTGGCTGGCCCCCACGGTCCAGCGCTACCTGACCGCACCCCACCCGTGACCGGGCATCCGTGACCGGGCATCCGTAACCAGGCGTCCGCAACCAGACGTCCGCAACCAGGCATAAGCAGCCGGGCATAAGCAGCCGGGCGTCACGAAAAGCGCCGAGGGCGCCGACCCCGCCGTACCCGTGTCTCGGTACGGCGGACTCGGCGCCCTCGGCGCGCGCGGCGGGAGCGGAAGGGACCCGGTGAAGGGGACCGCGTCAGGCGGCCTCGGTGCCGGCCTTGGTCCTGATGTCGGAGCTGGTGGTGTCCTGCTTCTTGTGGGACTTGTCGAGGGCCATCACCAGGCCCGCGATGACCAGGAACAGCACGACCGGGGTCAGGACATAGAGGCCCAGCGTCTCGACGACGCTCAGGCCCTTGCCGGGATCGTCGCCGTCGTCGCGGGTGAGCGCGAGCGCAGGGGACGACATGAGCAGCATCATCAGCGTCGTACCGGCGGCCAGGGCGCCGGCGCGCAGGGCGTTCTTCTTGTCCACGGGGCCCAAAGTATCGAACCCGGTCGGGGGCCGCTCGCCCGGGGTACCCATCGCCCCTTCCTCGCGTCACACCTCCCGCACCACGTCGATGAGCGCGTGCAGCCGCGGGGAGGCCGCCAGTTCCTCCAGCGTCACCGGACGCCCCTCCGCGTCGGCGACGGGCAGCCGCCAGTTCGGGTACTGGTCCCAGGTGCCCGGCAGGTTCTGCGGGCGGCGGTCGCCGACGGTGTCCGGCAGCCAGATGCCGACCAGCCGGGACGGGGTGCGCCGCAGGAAGCGGTGCACGGCCTGGATCTCGGCCTCCTCCTCCGAGACGGCGTGGCCGCCCGGACCGTGCAGCAGGCCGAGGTCGGTCAGCAGCTCCAGCCACTCGCGGGTGTCGGCCGCCGCCTCCGCCCGTTCCTCCTCCAGGGGGCGGGTGAGCAGGCCGAGGCGGTGGCGGAGTTCGACGTGCTCACCGGTCAGACGGGCGGCGGTGGACGGCAGGTCGTGGGTGGTGGCGGTGGCCAGGCAGTCGGCGCGCCAGCGGTCGAGGGGCAGCGGGCGGCCGTCGCCCTCCCAGTCCCGTTCGAACCACAGCACCGACGTGCCGAGCACCCCGCGCTCGCGCAGCGCCTCCCGGACGCCGGGCTCCACGGTGCCCAGGTCCTCGCCGATGACGACCGTCCCGGCGCGCGCCGCCTCCAGCACCAGGACGGCGAGCATGGCCTCGGTGTCGTAGCGGACGTAGGCGCCCTCCGTGGGCGGGTGTCCCTCGGGGACCCACCACAGGCGGAACAGGCCCATGACGTGGTCGATGCGCAGGGCGCCGGTATAGCGGAACAGGGCCCGCAGCAGGCGCCGGAAGGGGGCGTAGCCGGACTCGGCGAGCCGGTCCGGACGCCAGGGCGGCAGGCCCCAGTCCTGGCCGCGCGCGTTGAAGGCGTCCGGCGGGGCGCCCACCGACATCCCGGCCGCGAAGTACTCCTGCTGCGCCCAGGCGTCGGCGCCCTGCGGGTGCACTCCGACCGCCAGGTCGTGCACGATCCCGACCCGCATGCCGGCGTCGCGGGCGGTGCGCTGCGCGGCGGCGAGCTGGGCGTCGGTGAGCCAGGCGAGCCGGCAGTGGAAGTCGACGCGGTCCATCAGCTCGGCGCGGGCGCGGGCCGTCTCGGCGGAGCGGGGGTCGCGCAGGCCGGCGGGCCAGCGGCGCCAGTCCGGGCCGTGCACCTCGGCGAGGGCGCACCAGGTGGCGTGGTCCTCCAGGGCCTCGCCCTCCCGGGCGAGGAAGTCGGCGTACGCGGCACGCCGCCCGGGCCCGAGGGGCACCGCGCAGACCAGTTCCAGCGCCTCCCGCTTCAGCTCCCACACGGCGTCCCGGTCGATCAGGGCGTCCTTGTGCAGGACGGACTCGCGCAGCCGGGCGGCGCGTTCGAGCAGCGTCTGCGCCCGTGCGCGGTCGGTGACGTAGGCGTACTCGGGGACGTCCTCGACGCGCAGGTGCACGGGGTCGGGGAAGCGGCGGGAGGACGGCCGGTAGGGGGAGGGGTCGGTGGGGGCGCCGGGCACGGCCGCGTGCAGCGGGTTGACCTGCACGAACCCGGCGCCGAGCGTGCGGCCGGCCCAGGCGGTCAGTTCGGCGAGGTCGCCGAGGTCGCCCATGCCCCAGGAGCGCTGGGACAGCAGGGAGTAGAGCTGGACGAGCAGGCCGTACGACCGTCCGCCGGGCGTGGGCAGCCGGTCCGGGGCGACGACCAGGTGGGCGTCGGCGGTGCGGCCGTCGGGCGCGGTGGCGGTCAGCCGGTGCAGGCCGGGCGGGAGTCCGTCGGCGGCGGCGCGGGTCTCGCCGTCCTCGGTGACGACCCGCAGCCGGGTTCCGGCCGGGAGGGCGTCGAGCGCGGCGCAGGTGCCGCCGCTCCACTGCACCACGGTCGGCGGCAGCAGCCGCTCGGCCAGCTCCCGCTCGCGGGCGGCGAGCGCGGCGCGGGCGGCGTCGGGGGTGCCCGCGTCGACGCCGAGGGCGGCCAGGGTCAGCGTGAGGGCGGTGGCGGTGGCCGTGACCGTACGGTCCGGGGAGGGGTTGTAGGAGGGGGCGACGCCGTGCAGTTCGGCGAGTCGGGACAGTTCCTCGGAGGGCGCCTCGGCCGGCTGCTGCGCGGTCATCTACGGCCTCGTGACGAGCGGTTCGACGACCGCGGACTCGCTGGTCAGAGGGGCGGCGTCGGCGAGCGGCGGCTCGCTGGTCAGGGGCTCGGCGTCGGGCAGGGGCGGTTCGCTGGTCAGCGGGATCCCGGCGCGGGCGTCCTCGGCGCCGAGCACGCCAGGGCCCGCCCCGGGGTGGCCAGGGCCCGCCTCGGATTCGCCCGAGTCCGCCCCGGGGCCGAACGGCTCGGGGCCGGACCGGGCCGGGGGCTCCCCGGGCCCGGCCCCGGACCACCCGGCCGGAGGCCCCCCGGCCTGGGAGGGCAGGCCCGAGGACTCCTCGGGTTTGGACAGGGCCGAGAGCAGGAGATGTGCCGAAGAAACGGCCACGGGGGCCTCCTTGTCGAGTACGGCGCGGGTCATCGCAGCCCTACCCCGTGGGCGCGGTGACAGACGTGCGCGACGCAACAACGTGCCAGTTCTCACATTCTCACCCGTTTTGCCCTGGCCTCGCCGGGCGGGATGCGCCACACTATTCACTCAGTACATGTATCGAGTGCATAATGATCGGCATGAGCACCCGTCATATCCTGTTGGGGCTGCTCGCCTCCGGTCCGAGCCACGGCTACGACCTCAAGCGACGGCACGACGAACGCTTCCCGCAGGCCCGTCCGCTGGCCTACGGGCAGGTCTACACGACCTTGCAGCGCCTGGTCCGCGACGGCCTCGCGGAGATCGAGGGCACCGATTCGGACGGCGGCCCGGAGCGCACCCGGTACCGCACGACCGCCGAGGGCACGCGCGAACTGACCCGGTGGGCCGGCGAGATCGCACCGCCCGCGCCCTTCGTGACGAACGAGATCTTCGCCAAGGTCGTCGTGTCGATCCTGTCCGGCGGCGACCCGGACGCCTATCTGCGCGCCCAGCGGGCCGCCCACATGAAGCGGATGCGGGAGCTGACGGCGGTCAAGACCGCCGAAGGCGCCGACCTGGCGACCGTGCTCTCGGCGGACTACGCCCTCAACCACCTCGACGCCGACCTCCGCTGGATGACCACCACGGCGGCCCGGCTCACCGTCCTGACCGCGGAGGTCGACACAGCATGAACAACGAGGACGACAAGATGCCGCTCCTGGCGGCCCGTGATCTCACCAAGGCGCACGGCGCGACGCAGGCCCTGCGCGGCGCCTCCGCCGACCTGCGCGCCGGCGAGTTCCTCGCCGTGACCGGCCCCAGCGGCAGCGGGAAGTCCACGCTGCTGCACTGCCTGGCCGGGATCGTCCGCCCGGACGCCGGCTCGGTGACCTACGGCGGGGAGCGGCTGGACACGCTGCCCGAGGAGCGGCTGAGCGAGCTGCGCCGCGGCGACTTCGGCGTGGTCTTCCAGTTCGGGCAGCTCATCCCCGAGCTGACGGCGCTGGACAACGTGGCACTGCCGCTGATGCTGGGCGGGACGCCGCGGGCGCGGGCGCAGGAGCGGGCCGGCGAGTGGCTGGAGCGGTTCGGCGTAGGGGGGCGGCAAGCGCTGCGGCCGGGCGAGATGAGCGGCGGCCAGGCCCAGCGCACCGCGCTGGCGCGCGCCCTGGTCACCGGCCCGAAGGTGGTCTTCGCGGACGAGCCGACGGGGGCGCTGGACTCCCTGGCGACCGAGCAGGTGATGACGGCCCTGACGCAGACGGCCCGCGAGGCGGGCACGGCGGTGCTGCTGGTCACCCACGACGCGCAGGTGGCGGCGTACGCCGACCGCGAGGTCCGGCTGGACGACGGCGTCGTGGCGGCGGGGGTGACCGCATGAGGACCGACCTGCGGCTCGCATTGCTGCTCACCCGGGGATCGGACCGGCGGGAGTGGTGGCGGTTCACGCTGACCGCGATCGGGGCGGTGTGGGCGACGGGCATCGGACTGGTGGTCGCGGCGCTCGTCCCGATGGAAGGGCAGTACCACGTGGGGGTCGGCGGCGGGCTGCTCGACCAGCCGGGTACCCGGGACGGGGTGGTCACCGCGCTGTTGCTGCTGCTCATCCCCGTGTTCGGGTTCCTCGGCCAGTGCGCGCGGGTCGGTGCGGTGCACCGTGACCGGCGGCTGGCCGCGCTGCGGCTGGCCGGGGCCGCACCCGCCCGGACGCGGCGGATCGCGGCGCTGGAGTCCGGGCTGGCCTGCCTGGCCGGTTCGGCGGTGGCCACGGTGTTCTGGTCGCTGTCGCTGCTGCGGCTGTGGCACCGCCCCGATCCCCTGGCGTGGGCCGGAACGGCCCTGGTGGCGGTGATGGTGCCGGTGCTGGGCGCGGCGGTGAGCGCGCTGGCGCTGCGCCGGGTGGTGGCTTCGCCGCTGGGCCGGCTGCGGCGGGTGCGGCCGGACGCGGGGCCGGGGCGGGCGCTCCGGGTGGCGACCTGGGTGCTGGCGGTGCCGGCGGTGTGCGTCGCGGCGGCCCCGTTCGTCGGGACTCCGTTCCGATCCGCCGTCCTCGGGTTCGCCGTCGCCCCGCTCGCGGTCCTCTCCCTGTGCCTGCTGGTCGGTGCCTCGGCCGTGTGGCTGGCGGGCTGGTCCTCCCGCGCACTGGGCGGGCTGCTCGCCGCCCGCGCGCAGCGCCCCGCCCTGCTGATCGCGGCGGAGCGGCTGCGCGACGATCCGTGGTCGGCGGCGCGTACGCACGCGGCGGTGCTGCTGGTGACGGTCGTGGGCACGGGCTTCGTCGGGGTACGGCAGGTGCTGCTCACGGATCTGCGCGCCTCGGCCCGCAAGGGTGAGCTGGGCATGTCCTACTACACGAACGGGATCGATCTGACGGCCGCCGCGGTCCTCGTCGCCCTGGCGATCGTCCTGTCCGCGCTCGCCGTCGGCACCGCCGAGTCCGTGGCCACCCGGCGCCGGGGGCTGGCCGCGCAGACCGCCGCCGGGGTGCCGCACACGGTGCTGGCCCGGGCGCTGCTGCTGGAGACCGCGCTGCCGCTGGCGCCCGCGGTGGCGGTGGCGGGCGCGGGCGGCATGGCGATCGGCGTCTGGTACGCCTCGGTCAGCACGGAGCACGGCGCGCCGGACGTGCCGTACGCCGCGCTGCTGGTCCCGCTCGCGGTGTACGCCTCGTGTCTGCTCGCCGCGGCCACCTCGCTCCCCATGCTGCGCCGCGCCGTCCGGCCCGCCGAACTGCGCTACGCATGACAGCCGGCCCCGGGAGCGCAGGGGGCTCCGGGGCCGGCCCACCCGTTCGTGCGGGCGTACACGAAGGCCCGGACCGTCAGGCAGAAATGCCGTCGATCCGGGCCAAGGCGTCGTCCGCGCCGTACGGCTGCAAGTAGGGCAACCAGCGCGGGTCCCTATGGCCGGTGCCGATGATGCGCCAGGCCAGACCGGTGGGAGGAGCGGGTTTGTGGCGCAGCCGCCAGCCGATCTCGAACAGATGGCGGTCGGCCTTCACGTGGTTGCAGCGGCGGCAGGAGGCCACCACGTTGTCCCAGACGTGCTTGCCCCCGCGGCTGCGTGGGATGACGTGGTCGACGCTGGTTGCGACGCCACCGCAGTACATGCACCGGCCCCCGTCGCGCGCGAACAGCGCCCTCCGGGTCAGCGGAACGGGTCCACGGTAGGGAATCCGGACGAATCGCTTGAGCCGGACCACGCTCGGTGCGGGGATCGTGACGGTCGCGCTGTGCATGAAGGCGCCGGACTCCTCGAGGCATACGGCCTTGTTCTCGAGGACGAGGACGAGCGCGCGGCGGAGCGGTACGACGCCGAGCGGCTCGTACGACGCGTTGAGGACCAGGACATGCGGCACGGATGCCTCCTTGGGCGTCGGCGGCGCGTGGCTCGCGCCGGGACGATCTGCTTCAGTGTCCCCTCTTGCCTGGTGAACGCGCCACCATCTCCCGGTAACGGGCTGGGAGTGTTTTCGACCACATCCTGATCCTGGCCAGGGCCGGGGGCGGTTCATCCCTCCTGTTCATTACCGGGTGAGGACCGTCTCTCCCCGGAAGACGGACACGATCCACACACGATGCCCCGATAGTGTGGTGAACCTGCCCGTCCGGTGACCTGCCCGTGACCTTGACCGCCGTACCGGGGGGCAGGCCGCTGCACCTGGAGGTACCTGCCGTGTCCCTGCCCGCCGTCCTACTGGCCACCGGCCCCACGCCGTCCCCGGCTCCCTCGGAGTCGCCGACGGTGACGGTCCCCTCGCTCCAGGACGCCCAGGAGAGCGCGACGAACGCCGCCAGCTGGGTCGAGCAGAACTGGTCGACATGGCTGGCCATCGGCCTCAGAGTGCTGCTGATCCTGATCATCGCCACGGTGCTGCGAATCGTGGTGCGGCGGGCGCTCACCAAGCTGATCGACCGCATGACCCGGACCGTGGAGTCGGTGGACGGCACCGCGCTCGGCGGGCTGCTGGTCAACGCCGAGCGGCGCCGCCAGCGCTCCCAGGCCATCGGTTCGGTGCTGCGCTCGGTGGCGAGCTTCCTGATCCTGGGCACCGCGGCGCTGATGATCCTGGCCACGTTCCAGATCAACCTGGCGCCACTGCTGGCCTCGGCCGGCGTCGCCGGTGTGGCCATCGGTTTCGGCGCCCGCAACCTGGTCACCGACTTCCTCTCCGGCGTCTTCATGATCCTGGAGGACCAGTACGGCGTCGGCGACACGATCGACGCGGGCGTGGCCGTCGGCGAGGTGATCGAGGTCGGCCTGCGCGTGACCAAGCTGCGCGGCGCGGGCGGCGAGATCTGGTACGTCCGCAACGGCGAGGTCAAGCGCATCGGCAACCTCTCCCAGGGCTGGGCGACGGCCGGCGTCGACGTGACCGTCAAGTCGGACGAGGACCTGGACCGGCTGAAGGCCACCCTGGACGAGGTCGCCCAGAAGATGAGCGCGGAGGAGCCCTGGAACGAGCTGCTGTGGGGCCCGGTGGAGGTGCTCGGCCTGGACAGCGTGCTCCTGGACTCCATGGTGATCCGCCTGACGGCCAAGACCATGCCCGGCAAGGCCCTCACCGTCGAGCGCGAGCTGCGCTGGCGCGTCAAGCGGGCCTTCGACGCCGCCGACATCCGCATCGTGGGCGGTGCGACGGCCCCGGCGGAGGAGGAGGTCCCGGACCCGACGGCGACGGTCGCGGCGCCGTCGGTGTTCGCCAACCCGGACTCTCCGCAGGTGGCGGCGGCCACGCCGATCGCTCAGCAGCGGTCGACGGCACCCGGGAAGTAGATGCAGGGGCGCGGTTCTGCGCACGTCGGCACGCTCGTTCGAGTGAACCTTCCCGACTTCGCGGCTCACCCGTTCGAGTGAACCGCGGCGCCTCCGTCCGCCCGTCCGCCCGTCCGTCCGCCCGTCCGACTCGTCCCTCCCGGCCCCCGGCGCCGCCCTGGCGCCGGGGGCCGGCGTGCGACGGGAGGGGGGCGTGTGACCGCAGCGGAACAGGCCACCCCCGGCCCCCCGCTGTTGACTTCCCTCCGGCACTGGGCCCAGCATTTTCACGTCCCGATGAATTCGGGTCGGCGCCGTCCTGGGAGGAACGTCATGCAGCCATCAGATGCGAACTTACGCCGCGGGACCGCGCCGCCCGGCGCGGTCGTGGTGACCGGGGCGTCGACCGGCATCGGCCGCGCGAGCGTCCTGCGCCTCGCGGACGCGGGGTTCCGCGTCTTCGCGGGGGTGCGGCGCGAGTCAGACGGCAAGGACCTGGCCGCCGCCGGTCCGGGCGGCCGTATCACCCCGCTGCGGCTGGACGTGTGCGACCAGGAACAGATCCGGTCCGCCGCGACCGAACTCGCCGCCGCCCTGGGCCCCGAGGGCCTGGCGGGACTGGTCAACAACGCCGGGATCGGCGTCGCGGGCCCCGTCGAGTCCCTCCCGCTGAGCGAACTGCGGCGGCAGTTCGAGGTGAACGTCTTCGGTCTGGTCGCCGTCACCCAGGCCTTCCTGCCGCTGATCCGCGCCGGCCGCGGCCGCATCGTCACCATCGGGTCGGCGGGCGGCTGGATCACCATGCCGTTCGGCGGTCCGCTGTGCGCCTCCAAGCACGCCGTACGGTCGCTCAACGACGCCCTCCGTCTGGAACTGCGCGCCTCCGGCATCCCCGTCGTGCTCATCGACCCGGGGTCCATCGACACGCCGTCGGTCGACAAGTTCGAGGCCGAGACCGACGCCGTCGTCGACCGGATGGGCCCCGACGGCCGCCGGCTGTACGCGGACGCCTTCCGCGCCATGGCCGCCAAGGCCGTGGCCCACGAACGCGCCGGGTCGCCGCCGGACGTGGTCGCGGCGGCCGTGCACCGCGCGCTGACCGCGCCCCGTCCGGCCACCCGCCGCTCCGTGGGCGCGCACGCCGCGCTGCTCATCCTGCTGGCCCGCACCCTGCCCAACCCCCTGCTCGACCGCTTCCGGTTGCGGGTGCTCGGACTGGACCGGCCCGGCCTCTGGGGACGCCTGCCGGCCGCCGGCCGACTGCGGGGACCCGGAACCTGACGACCCGGCGTCCGACCGGCCGCCCCCGGACAACCACCGCGTCGCCCGGGGGCGGTCTCCACCAGACCCGCCACCAGACCCGCCACCGGTCGCGCCTCCCCCACGCCTCCCTGATCTCCCCGAGGGCCGCGTCCCTCATCTCCCGAGGCGCGGAAGGGCGTACATACGGAGATCGAGGCGGGAACCGATCAGATTCCGTCGGCGTATTCATGGGCAGGGGTGGTGCGGGGCACCGCGCCGTGCGCCGGTGGTCCGCCGACCGCGCCGCGATCCGTCCGCGCTGCGATCCGATCAAGATCCGGCGCAGGCCGGTGCGGATGCCGGTCACGGCGGCGATACTGGCGGCGAAGGATGACCATGGGGGAGGTCAACGTGACACAACCGCCGGAGAGCAGCACGGCGCCACCCGGGCCCGCGCCCGCAGTTCCCGCGCCCCCGGCGCCCCCGGCGCCGCCGCTGCGGCCCACGGTCCCCACGCCCGCGGGGGCGTCCCCGCAGCCGCGCCGTACCGCGTTCGCCGAAGGCGCCGACCGGCTGCGCGCCGCCGCGATGACGGAGCCGGGCCGGCTGCGCATCATCGGCGCCGTCCTCGCCCTGCTCGTCGTCGCGTTCGGATCGGTCACCGCCTGGCAGATGACCGATCGCGCGGCGGCCGCCGACGACGTGCTCACCAGCAGCCAGCCCCTCAGCTCCGACGCGGCCGACATCTACCGCTCCCTCGCCGACGCCAACACGGCGGCGGCCAGCGGCTACCTGGCGGGCCGTCAGGAGAAGCCGGAGATGCGCAAGCGCTACGAGGACGACATCCGCACCGCCGCGGCGAAACTGGTCACCGCCGCGGCCAGCTCCGACCCGGGGTCCGAGTCGGCGAGGACCATCAAGCAGCTCAGCGAACTGCTGCCGGAGTACAAGGGCCTGGTCGAGACGGCCCGCGCCAACAACCGGCAGGGCTACCCGGTGGGCGGGGCCTACCTGCGCGCGGCGAACGAGCAGATGCAGCACGAGATGCTGCCGAAGGCCGAGCGCCTGTACCAGCGCGAGAACCAGCGGCTGCGTTCCGACTACGCGGACGCCAAGGAGTTCCCGTGGGCCGCGATCGGCCTCGGCGTCGTCGCCCTGGGGGCGCTGGCCTGGGCCCAGCACCGCAACTACCGGCGCACCAACCGGGTGCTGAACCACGGTCTGGTCACCGCCTCCGCCGCCTCCGTGGTGGTCCTGCTCTGGCTGGTCGTCGGCCACGTCGTCGCCCGCTCCGGCCTGAACGACTCCTACGACCACGGCGTGCGCTCCCTGGACGTCCTGCACGACGCCCGCATCGCCTCCCTGACCGCCCGCAGCGACGAGAACCTCGCCCTGATCCGCCGCGGCGCGGACACCAAGAACCTCGGCGGCAAGACCACGGACGTCTACGCCTGGGGCTACGACGACCAGATCGGCAGGCTCGGCGCGGCGCTCACCGCGGCCGCCGGCCTCGCCGACGACTCGGCGGGCCGCAAGCCGGTGGCCGACGCGGGCAGCTACATGAAGGCGTGGAAGGACCGGCACGGCGTCGCCCAGGGCCTGAGCGACAAGGGCGAGTACCAGCAGGCCCGCGACAAGGTCATCGGCGTCGGCAAGGACCCCACGAGCGTGTGCTTCGACAGCGTCGACGCCGCCCTGAAGACGGCGCTCAGGCACGAGCAGGCCGAGTTCAAGCAGGCCGCGGGCGACGGCCGGGACGCGCTGACCGGGCTTCCGGTCGGGGCCGCGGTCCTGGCCGTCCTCGGCGCGGCCGGCGCGGTGACCGGCATCGGCCGCCGGCTTTCGGAGTACCGGTGACGGGCAGCATGCGGAGGGAAGGGGGCGTGAGAATGAGCGCGGCACGTGTGGCGCGGCGTCTGCGGGCCGGTCTGCGGGGCTGGGGCGGGGTGGGTGCGATGGCGGCCGTGTGCGCCCTCGCCGTGCTCTTCGCGCTGCTGCTGCCCCTGACCCAGTCGGACGGCGCGGACGACGGCGCCGAGGGCGCGGGCCAGGGCCTGGCCCGGGGCCGCCAGGCCAGGGCCGAGGACTGCAAGGACCCGCAGGACCAGAGCCTGTCCCCGTCCGGCGGCGGCTCCACGATCCACGTCGACGCCATCAGGACGCGGGGGCGCCTCGTCGTCGGCGTCGACCAGAACAGCTACCGCTGGGGTTACCTCGACCCCAACAACGAGAAGGGCGAGCTGGAGGGCTTCGACATCGACCTCGTCCACCGGATCGCCAAGGACATCCTCGGCGACGAGGACGCGGTCACGTTCAAGGCCATCCCCACCAGCCGCCGTATCGAGGCCGTCCAGAACGGCGAGGTCGACATGGTGGTGCGCACCATGACGATCAACTGCGACCGCCTCAAGGACGTCGCCTTCTCCGCGCCCTACTTCAGGACCGGCCAGCAGGTCCTCGCGCCCAAGGCCTCGACCGTCACCGGCTACGACAAGAGCCTCGCCGGCAAGAAGGTCTGCTCGGCGGCGACCTCCACGGCGCTGGAACGGCTGCGGAAGGACCACGACAGCGGCGCCCTCCCCGCCTCCACCGACATCACGACCGTCGTCCCCAACCAGCTCGACTGCCTGGTGAAGCTCCAGCTCGGCGAGGTCGACGCGGTGGTGACGGACGGCGCCCTCGCCGCCAGCCAGGCCGCGCAGGACCCGACGGTCGAACTCAAGGGCGGTCTGTTCACGAACGAGTACTACGGGGTGGCGATGAAGCGGGGCTCGGAGGATCTGGTACGCCAGGTCAACCGGACGCTGCAGAACTACATCAAGGACCCCGCGGGCTGGCAGGCGTCGTACGACAAGTGGCTGCACCCCACGATGGACCAGAAGGACAAGAAGTCGGTGTCCGCGACGCCTCCCGCCGCCCACTACAAGTGACCGGCCACCGGACGGACGGCCGGACCGGCACACGAACACACCGGCACCACGGACACGTAGGCAGACACGCACGCGGGCAGACACGGAACGAACGACCGGACACGACAACAGCAGCGAGAGGTGATCGATGGGCGTCACGGACCCCGCCGGGCCGGTGATGGACCGGGACGAGGTGGACCGTGCGCTGGCGCGGCTCGGCGCGGAGCACGAGGCGATCGAGACCTCGCTCCTCGCCCTGCAGGACCACGCGGGCCGCAGACTCCTCGAAGGCGCCGAGCTCACCGGCGTCACCAAGGAACGCTGGCAGACCACGGAGGCGTCGATCACGCTGCTGTGGGCCTGCTTCGACGCCTACACCGGCGCGCTGCGCACCGCCCGTGAGATCCGCGCCCGCCGCCGCTGGTCCAGCCGCGAGGACCTGGTGGAGCTGACGGAACTGCTGCGCGGCGAGTCCGTCACGGTCGCCGGCTCCGCCCCGGCCACCGCGAACGCGCCGACGCTGACCGGCGGCGCGAGCAGGCTCAGCGAGCGGTTCTCGCTGAGCGCGCTGGTGGACCGGATGAACGAGCTGTACGCGACGAGCCTGGACATGGTCGTCGCCGCCGACGCGGTGTGGTCGGCGCTGCCCGCCCGCATAGATCTGCTGGCCGCGGAGCTCCAGCGCACCCGGCAGCTCGCGCACTCCGTCGGCGTGCGTCCCGGTGAGCATCCGGCGGGCGACGACCTGGAGCGCATCACGCGCACCCTGACGTCCCTGCGCGAGCAGGTGGTGTCCGACCCGCTCGCCTACTGGATCCCGGCACAGGGCAGTTCGGCGCCGGGCGGCGGCCGGCCGGACACCACGGTGTACGACCGTGAGGCGCGCGCCCTGGAGGACGTGCGCCGCGAGATCGACGCCGTGCTCACCGTCCGGCAGGACGCGGAGGCGCGGCTGGTGAAGCTGCGGGACCTGCTCAGCCGCGCGGACCGCACGCTCGCCGAGGCGCGCACCGCGCGCGGTGAGGTCCTCGCCAAGATCGCCGCGACGGAGGTGCCGGTGGTCAGCGGCCCGCCGACCGTGCTGCAGGAGCAGCTGGCGACGGCCGCCGAGTACCGCAGGCACGCCCAGTGGCACCGGCTCTCGCCGCTGCTGGAGTCCCTGGAGCAGCGGGCCGAGGACGAACTGCTGCGCGCCCGCGAGTCGCTCACCGCGGTCACCGCGCCGCTCGCGGTCCGCGCGGAGCTGCGCGGCCGCCTCGACGCGTACAAGGCGAAGGCCGCCCGGCACGGCCTGGCGGAGGATCCGCTGCTCGTCGAGCGGTACGACGCGGCGCGGCGCATGCTGTGGAGCGCGCCCTGCGACCTGCGCGTGGCCGGACAGGCCGTGCTGCGCTACCAGCAGGCGGTCGCGGAGGCGCTGGGCAGCGGACCGCGGGTGCCGGAGCAGGGCGCCCCCGAGGACCGCCGGGGGCCCGGAGCATGAGCGACGAGGGGGGTACGGCGTCATGAGTCAGGCACAGCGGACCTGCCAGCGACCCGGCTGCGGCGGAACGTACGAGGACGTGGGCGGCGGCGAACTGTACTGCGACACCTGCGGCCTGGCGCCGGTCGTCTCCGCCGGGGGTCCCTCCTCCGGGCGGGGCTCGGTGGGCTCGCCGCCGACCGGGGTCGCCGGCGGCGGCAAGGGCTCGTCGGGCAGCGGCAGCGCGCGCTCCGGCACCCGCGGCAGCTCCCGTACGTCGTCGCAGTCGTCGAAGTCCCGCCGCTCGGTGTCGGGGCGGCTGTCGCGCTCGCTGTCGGGCCGCTCCACGAGCCGTTCGGTGTCGGTGCGCAGCTCCGGCTCCTCCACCGGCAGCAGCGGGCGGAACCGGCTGGGCGCCGGACTGGTGCGGGTGCCGGACGTGCCCCGGCCCGACCCGCGGGTGATGGTGCTGGAGAACCCGGAGGTGCCCGAGCGCAAGCGGTTCTGCTCGCGCTCCGACTGCGGGGCGCCGGTGGGCCGGGCGCGCGGCGACCGGCCGGGCCGTACGGAGGGCTTCTGCACCAAGTGCGGGCAGCCGTACTCGTTCGTGCCGAAGCTGAGGGCCGGCGACGTCGTACGCGGCCAGTACGAGGTGGTGGGCTGCCTCGCGCACGGCGGCCTCGGCTGGATCTACCTCGCCGTGGACCGCGCGGTGTCCGACCGGTGGGTGGTGCTGAAGGGCCTGCTGGACACCGGCGACCAGGACGCGATGGCGGCGGCGATCTCCGAGCGGCGTTTCCTCGCCGAGATCGAGCACGCCAACATCGTGCGGATCTACAACTTCGTGGAGCACCTCGACCAGCGCACCGGCTCGCTCGACGGCTACATCGTCATGGAGTACGTCGGCGGCAAGTCGCTGAAGGAGATCGCCAACGAGCGCCGCACCCCGGACGGCAGGCGGGATCCGCTGCCGGTGGAGCAGGCGTGCGCGTACGGCATCGAGGCCCTGGAGGCGCTCGGCCACCTGCACAGCCGCAACCTGCTGTACTGCGACTTCAAGGTCGACAACGCCATCCAGACCGAGGACCAGCTCAAGCTCATCGACATGGGCGCGGTGCGCCGCATGGACGACGAGGAGTCGGCCATCTACGGAACGGTGGGCTACCAGGCGCCGGAGGTCGCGGAGGTCGGCCCGTCGGTGGCGAGCGACCTGTACACCGTCGCGCGCACGCTGGCCGTGATGACCTTCGACTTCCAGGGCTACACGAACGTCTTCGTGGACTCCCTGCCCGACCCCGACAACATCGAGGTCTTCCGCCGGTACGAGTCGTTCTACCGGCTGCTGGTCCGCGCCACCGACCCCGACCCGGCCCGCCGGTTCGCCTCCGCGCAGGAGATGGGCGAGCAGCTGACGGGCGTGCTGCGCGAGGTGGTGTCGCTGCAGACGGGCCGGGCCCGCCCCGCCCTGTCCACCCTGTTCGGGCCCGAAGTCAGAGTCACGGACGCGGAGTTGTTCCCGAGGCTGGACGGCGAGGTGTCCCGGCTGGGGGCGCGGGCGGCCGGGCGGGGGAAGCAGCCGGGAGGGTCACAGCCGTCCCCGCTGCCCGTCCCGGCGGGCGGCGGCGCCGGTCTCGTCAAGCCCGTCGACACCCGCGCCGCGGCGCTGGCCCTCCCCGTGCCCCGCGTCGACCCCGCCGACCCCAACGCCGGGTTCCTCGCGGGCCTGATGACCACCGCGCCGGCCGAGTTGCTCGGGGCGCTCGCGGCGGCTCCGACACAGTCGGTCGAGACGCGGCTGCGGCGGATCCGGGCGTGGCTGGAGAACGGCGACTTCGACGCGGCGCTGGTGTCCCTGGGGACCCTGGAGGAGGAGCGGCCCGACGACTGGCGGGTGGTCTGGTACCGGGGCGTGGCCTCGATGGTCACCGGCGACCAGGAGGGCGCCGCGCTCGCCTTCGACGCGGTCTACGACGCCTTCCCCGGCGAGATCGCCCCCAAGCTGGCCCTCGGGCTGTGCGCGGAGGTGCTCGGCCAGCTGGACAACGCCGCCGAGTACTACCGCCTGGTGTGGTCGGCGGACCCCAGTCATGTGAGCGCCGCCTTCGGCCTGGCCCGCGTGCAGCTCGCGAGCGGCGACCGGCGCGGCGCCGTACGGACGCTGGAGTCGGTTCCGGAGAGCTCCATCCACTACACGGCCGCACGGGTGGCCGCGGTGCGGGCGCGGCTGCGCGGGCGTACGGCGACGGCCCTGGACGCCCCGTTCCTGGACGACCTGCTGGCCGCCGCGGACCAGGTCGAGGCGCTGGACGCGTACGGTCTGGATCCGGCGCGCCGGGAGCAGTTGTCGGCGGAGGTCCTCGGTTGCGCGCTGGACTGGGTACTCTCCGGTGGCCAGGGTTCCGCGCCGGACGGCCGCCGCGTGCTGCTCGGCAGCGAGCTGGACGAGCGGGGACTGCGCTTCGGCCTGGAGCGTTCGTACCGCACGCTGGCCCGGCTGGCGCGGGGCGGCGAGGAGAGGATCGACCTGGTGGAACGTGCCAACCGTTACCGCCCCCGGACATGGGTGTAGTTGATGTCGCAGATGCCCCAGCAGGCCGCTCTGTCGAAGTGCCCGAGCTGTGAGGAACCGCTCGAGTCGGGTGATCGCTTCTGCGGTGCGTGCGGATACGACCTGTCCGCCGTACCTCCGCGGCCGGACGACCACCCGACGATCACGCTGAGCGGGCTGGTCCCGCCCCCGGCCGACCGCGCCGGCGGCGCGGTCCGGCCCGCCACGCCGACGGCGCCCGGCACGCCGGCCTCGCCCGGCACGCCCGCGGCGCCGGTCACGCCCCGTCCGGACGGCTCCGGCGCCCCGGCGGCGGTGGACCGGCCGGGCGAGCCGCACGCCACGCCCGCGGGCGGCGGCGCCCCGCTGCCGCCGCAGGCGCCGCCCGCCGCAGCGCCCGTGCCACCGCCCGCCGGGGCGCCCACGTCGCCGCCCGCCGGGCCGCCGGTGCCACAGCCCGCCGGAGCGCCCGTGCCACCGCCTGCCGCAGCGCCTGCGGCGCCGCCCGCCGGGGCGCCCGCGGGGCCGGCCACCGGGGTGCGCTTCGACCGGCCGCCGGAGCCCGACGAGTACCCGCTGCAGGCGCCGGACCCGCGGCTGGCCGACCTCGCGGCGCCCGCCGAGGAGACCAAGGTGTGCGTGGCCTGCCGCGCGGGCCGCGTCGACAGCGACGGCTACTGCGAGAACTGCGGGCACGCGCAGCCGCGCGAGCGCGATCACATGGAGCAGGAGTGCGGCCCGGTCGCCGCGGTCAGCGACCGCGGCCTGCGCCACCACCGCAACGAGGACGCGTTCGCCGTCGGCCACACCACGCTGCCCGACGGCACCCCCGCGTCCCTGGCCGTCGTGTGCGACGGCGTGTCGTCGGCGACCCGCCCCGACGACGCCTCCCTCGCCGCCTCCCGGGCCGGCAGCCAGGCACTGCTGGGCGCCCTGCCGCGCGGCACGCACCCGCAGCAGGCCATGCACGACGCGATCGTCGCCGCCTCACGTGCCGTCAACTCGCTGGCCGCCGAGCCCGCCACCGCCCGCGAGCACTCCCCGCACCAGAACGCGCCCGCCTGCACGCTGGTCGGCGCGGTCGTCACGTCCGGTCTGCTGGTCGTCGGCTGGGTCGGCGACAGCCGCGCCTACTGGGTTCCGGTGGACCGCAGCTCGCCGCCGGCCCGGCTCACCGAGGACGACTCGTGGGCGGCGCAGATGGTCGCCGCGGGCCTGATGAACGAGGCGGAGGCGTACGCCGACGAGCGCGCCCACGCGATCACCGGCTGGCTCGGCGCGGACGCCTACGAACTGGAGCCGCACACCGCTTCCTTCAAGCCGGACCGTCCGGGTGTGGTGGTGGTGTGCACCGACGGGCTGTGGAACTACGCGGAGGCGGCCGAGGAGATGGCGCGGATCGTCCCGCCCGACGCCGCCGTCCGCCCGCTGCACTGCGCCCAGGTACTGGTCGGTCACGCCCTGGACGGTGGGGGCCACGACAACGTAACAGTGGCCGTCGTGCCGTTCCCCGCGGTGCGTCAGGGGGCAGGATCGGCCTGAGGCCGATGACGGGGAGGCCTCGGCGGACCGGAGGGGACCGGTCCGCACATCGTCGTGGGCCCGCGCGGACGTGGGCCGTTCAAGGGGGATTTGAGCAGGTATGGCCAATATCTCGAAGGCGAGCGTGCCGCAGTTCTCGGTGGACGTGTACCAGAACGAGTACCTCCCGGAAGGCGGTCGCGAGGTCAACGCGATCGTCACGGTGACCGCCGCCGGCGGCGGCACGATCGGCAGCGCGGTCGCGGCGCCCCACCTCTACGCGCCGGGGCAGGGCCCCTCCGCGGCCGTGGCGATCATGGTCGACTGTTCGGGGTCGATGGACTATCCGGCGACCAAGATGCGCAACGCGCGGGACGCGACGGCCGCCGCCGTCGACACCCTGCGCGACGGCGTGCACTTCGCGGTGATCGGCGGCACGCACGTCGCCAAGGAGGTCTACCCGGGCGGCGGCCGCCTCGCGGTCGCCGACGCCACCACCCGCGCCCAGGCCAAGCAGGCACTGCGCAAGCTGAGCGCGGGCGGCGGCACCGCCATCGGCACCTGGCTGCGCCTCGCCGACCGGCTGCTGTCCTCCGCGGACGTCGCCATCCGCCACGGCATCCTGCTCACCGACGGCCGCAACGAGCACGAGTCGGCCGAGGACCTCAAGGCATCCCTGGACGCCTGCGCCGGCCGCTTCACCTGCGACGCCCGCGGGGTGGGCACCGACTGGGAAGTGAAAGAAGTCACAGGGGTCGCCTCCGCCCTGCTCGGCACCGCCGACATCGTCGCCGACCCGGCCGCCCTGGCCTCCGACTTCACACAGATGATGGAGAAGGCCATGGGCAAGGAGGTCGCGGACGTCGCCCTCAGGCTGTGGACGCCGGTGGGCACCACCATCAAGTTCGTCAAGCAAGTGGCGCCCACCGTCGAGGAGTTGACCGACCGCCGCACCGAGGCGGGACCGCGCGCCGGGGACTACCCCACCGGCTCCTGGGGCGACGAGTCCCGCGACTACCACATCTGCGTCGAGGTCCCGGCCGCCCACATCGGCCAGGAGATGCTGGCCGCCCGCGTCTCGCTGGTGATCCCGGAGGGCGAGAGAAGGGACGGCGGCGCGCGGAACCTGGGCGCCCAGGGCCTGGTACGGGCCGTGTGGACCGACGACATGGCCGCCTCCACCTCGATCAACCCGCAGGTCGCCCACTACACCGGACAGGCGGAACTGGCCCAGGCCATCCAGCAGGGACTGGACCTCCGCAAAGCGGGTGATTTCGATGGAGCGACGGCCAAGCTGGGCCGGGCCGTCCAACTCGCCAGCGCCTCCGGAAACGCGGATACTGCGAAACTGCTTGCGAAGGTGGTGGACGTGGTCGACGCGGCGACCGGTACTGTGCGACTGAAGACGAAGGTCGAGGACGCCGACGAGATGACTCTCGAAACCCGGTCGACAAAGACTGTTCGTGTAAAGAAGTGACCCGAAACGACGCAGCAGGACCGTAGTAGGACCCTGAAGGAGAGGGGGAAGCGCCGACATGCCGACCTGCCCGAACGGACACCAGTCGGGTTCCGACGACTGGTGCGAGGTCTGCGGTCACCGCATGGCCGGTGCCGTGCCCCCGCCCCCTCCCCCGCCACCCCCGCCCGTACCCGGCGGCGGCTACGGCTTCCCGCCCCCGCAGGGCACCCAGCCCGGCGGCCGCCCGCACCTGTCGGCCGTGCCGGACCACGAGCCGGAGCTGTGCCCGCAGTGCCGCACGCCCCGCGAGGGCGGCGCGCCCTTCTGCGAGGAGTGCCGGTGGAACTTCCTGACGAACACCGCGACCTCCTACACCCCGGCCGCCCCGCGCCCGTCGGCGCCCGGCCCGGGCCCCTCCGCGCGCTACCAGCAGCCGCCGGGACCGTCGTACGGCGCGGGTGACCCCTTCGACTACCAGGGCTCCCGCCCGTCGCAGATGAACCGGCCCGCCGAGCCGATCCCGTCCTTCGGCAGCGAGCCGTCCGGCCCCTCGAACTTCGGCCCCGACCCCTCGCGCCCGGTCCCGCCGCCCGGCCCGACCCCGCCCGCGGGCCCCGGCGGCTCCGGCGGCCCCGCGGGCCCCGGCGGCTTCGGCGCTCCCGGCACCGGCGGGCCCGGCGGGCCCGGGGGTCCTGGAGGCTCCGGCGGCTTCGGCGCTCCCGGCACCGGTGGTCCCGGCGGCTTCGGTGGTCCCGGGGGGCCTGGTGGTCACGGCGGTCCCGGGGGGCCTGGTGGTCCCGGTGGCCCCGGCGGTCACGGTGGCCCCGGCGGTCCTGCCGGTCACGGTGGCCCCGGCGGTCCTGCCGGTCACGGTGGCCCCGGTGCGTCCGGGGGCGCGCCGCAGGGGTACCAGCCGTCCGGCGCGCCCGCTCCGTCCACGTTCCCGCAGGAGACGCCGGGACGGTCCCCGCAGGGCGGTCCGCCCTTCGGCCCCGGTGACGACGACTGGGTGATCTCCCCGCCGTCGTCCGGCCCCGGCGGCCCCGGCGGCCCCGGTGCTCAGGGCGGCCGCGGTGCTCCGGGTGGCCATGGTGCTCAGGGCGGCCATGGTGCTCAGGGCGGCCCCGGCGGCCGCGGACCGGGCGGCGGCTACGGCTATCCGCAGCCCGGCGCGACCCAGGCCCCGCCCGGCCCCGCGTACCCGCAGCAGCCGGCGGCCTGGACGGCGACCATCGGGCCGGACCGCGAGTACTTCATGGCGATGATGCAGCGCTCGGGGCCCGAGGCCGCGGGGCTCAACCTGCCCGCGTACTCGCCCGAGCAGCAGCGCACCCTCAGCGGCAACCAGGTCACCATCGGCCGCCGGCGCCACTCCACCGGCGACACCCCCGACATCGACCTGTCGGTGCCGCCGGAGGACCCGGGCGTCTCGCACCAGCACGCGGTGCTGGTGCAGCAGCCGGACGGCGGCTGGGCGGTCGTCGACCAGAACTCCACCAACGGCACCACGGTCAACGGTTCCGAGGAGCCCATCCAGCCCTTCGTGCCGGTGCCGCTGCAGGACGGGGACCGGGTGCACGTCGGCGCGTGGACGACGATCACCATCCGGCGCGGCTGAGCCGTCGGGCGAGGACCGGGCAGGAACCGGGCAGGGATCAGTCAGCGGTCCGACGGGGATCAGGCGGGGAGGGGCCAGGCGTACGGCCCCTCCGGGTCGTCCAGCCAGGCCCACCCGCGCTCGCCGCCGGCCGTGACGCCGTAGCGCTCCCGTCGCGGGCGTCCCTCGCGCTCCCACAGGACGTAGGCCTCCTGCGCGTCGAGGCTGCCGCGGGTCAGCGCCAGCAGGAAGCCGAACAGCTCGTCCCCCCGGGCATGGTCGGGCACCGCGTCGAGGTCGACCGGCTCGGGGCGCGAGCCGGTCCCGCCGCGCAGCGGCACGAAGTAGGCGGGCGTGGGCAGGAAGTGCCCCTCGGCGTGTCCCCCGTCGTGGACGGTCAGCGCGATCAGGCCGGTGGCGAGCGGGGCCAGGATGCGCGCGCCGGGGTTGCACTGGGCGAGCCAGGCGGGCGGCACGGACGTCAGGGCGCAGGTCGCGACGATCCGGTCGAAGGGCGCGCGCTCGGGGACACCGCGGGCGCCGTCGCCGGTGACGACGGCCGGACGGTGTCCGGCGGCGGCCAGGTGCCGCCGCGCCGACTCCGTGATCTCCGGGTCGAGGTCGATGGTGGTGACCAGGCCGTCGTCGCCGAGCCGGTGGGCCAGCAGGGCCGCGTTGTAGCCGCTTCCGGTGCCGATCTCCAGGACCCGGTCGCCGTCCCGCACCCGCAGTTCCGCCAGCATCCGCGCCATGAGCGAGGGCTGGCTGCTGGAGGAGACCAGGTCGCCGTCGCGCAGCCGGGTGGCCAGCGGGGCGTCGGCGTAGGCGCCGCGCAGCCAGTTCTCGCGCGCGTCCGGGTCGGGGGTCTCACCCCAGCGGCGTTCGTAGCCGCCCCGGACGCCGACGTAGTAGTACGGCACGAACAGATGACGCGGGACGGCCGCGAACGCCTCCCGCCACACCGGGTCGGCGTCCCAGGCCCCGGTCGCGTCGATCCGCCGCACCAGCGCCTGCCGGCCGGAGGCGGCGAGGTCTTCCAGGCCCCTGTCGAGAGCGTGCGCGCCCATACCTCCACACTACGGGCGGTCCGGCACGGCGACGGACAAGACGGGCGCGGGAGGGGCGCGGGACCGGCACAGGGCAGGCGCGGGAGGGCCGGAGGGCCTGGGTCTTCGCTCGCGCCGTCTGCGACCATGGGGACGTGAATGAGATTCGGCGCGGCACGCTTCAGGAGCAGACCTTCTACGAGCAGGTCGGCGGGGAGGAAACCTTCCGCCGCCTGGTGCACCGCTTCTACGAGGGAGTCGCCGAGGACCCGGTCCTGCGGCCGATGTACCCGGAGGAGGACCTCGGCCCGGCCGAGGACCGGCTGACGCTGTTCCTGATCCAGTACTGGGGCGGTCCGACCACGTACAGCGAGAACCGCGGCCATCCCCGTCTGCGCATGCGGCACGCCCCCTTCACCGTGGACCGCGAGGCGCACGACGCCTGGCTGCGGCACATGCGGACGGCCCTCGACGAACTCGGCCTGTCCGAGGAGCACGAGCAGCAGCTGTGGAAGTACCTGACGTACGCGGCGGCCTCGATGGTGAACACGCCGGACTGACCGGGGACCGAGCGAGGACCGACCGGGGACGGACCGGGGACCGACCGGGGGCCGACCGGCAGGTCGGACGTACGGATTCCGGTCGCATCGCGCCGGATTCCGGTCACAATCCGGTCAAGGCCGCCTCACAACCGCTTACCCGCGCCCCCCGCCTCTGACAGCATCGCCCGGAGGTCTGGACGACCACGGGGGGCCGGGTGACCGGATTAGCGGCGACCGGATGGGGAGCGACCGCGCGGTTCGTGCTGCTGCGCGCCCGCGCGCACCGCCTGCTGCTCGCTGCCGCCCTGCTCACCGTTCTGCTGACCACGGCGGTCCTGACGACCCTGACCGCCTACGCGGGCGCGATCGGCGACGCGGCCCTGCGGCACTCGCTGGCCGACCCCTCGAACGCCGCCGACTCGGCGCTGATCGTCAAGGCCGACGTGCCGGCCGGCCGTCGCGCCGCCGCCGAGGACGCCGTCCGGGCGGGCGCGCGGCGCGCCTTCGACGGGCTGCCGGTGACCATGCGGGCGCTGCTGCGTTCCGGGCCGTACGCGCTGCCCCGCTCGCTGCGGCCGCCCGCCGAACGGTCCGGCGACCCGGACCTGACGTACTTCGCGGCCCTGGACCCCACGCAGGTGCGCATCGTCGCGGGCCGTGCCCCCCGCGACCGCCCGGGGGACGGCGTCGAGGCCGCCCTGCCGCAGGCCGCCGCCCGCGCCCTCGGCCTGCGGCCGGGCGCCCGCCTCACCCTCGCCGACCGGCTCGGCGGCCCGAAGGTGCGCGTCACGCTCACCGGCGTCTACCGTCCGGCGGCGGCCGACGCCCCCTACTGGCGGCTGGACGACCTCGGCGGCCGGGGCGTGCGGACGGTCGGCTTCACGACGTACGGCCCCCTGCTCACCACCCCCGGCGTCCTGACCGCTGGGAAGGCGGGGCACGCGGGGCACGCGGGCAAGGTGAGCGGCGGGCCGTCGGCCTGGCTGGCGTCGGCCGACTTCTCCTCCGTGACGACCGGGCGGATCGACGCGTTGCGCCGGGCGGCGCGCAGGGAGAGCGCGGCGCTGCGCGGGCAGCCCGCGCTGAGCGGCACGACCGCCGCCGGCACCTCCCTCCCGGACGTCCTGGACCGTGTCGAGCGCTCGCTGCTGGTCTCCCGCTCCACCCTGCTGATCGTCGCGCTGCAGCTCGCCCTGCTCGCCGCCTGCGCGCTGCTGCTGGTGGCCCGGCTGCTGAGCGCCGAACGGACCGGCGAGACGCGGCTGCTGAGGGCGCGCGGCGGCTCCCGGGCCCGGATCGCGGGCATCGCGGCCGTGGAGGCGCTGTTCCTGGCGGTGCCCGCGGTGGTGTGCGCGCCGCCGCTGTCGGGACCCCTCACCCGGCTGCTGGCCGGGCAGGGGGCGCTGGCCCGGATCGGGCTGCGCCTGGACGTGCCGCCCGGCGGACGGCCCGGGGTGTGGCTGGTCGCGGCGGGCGTGGCCCTGGGGTGCGCGCTGGCGGTGACGCTGCCGGCGCTCACCTTCGAGGGGTTCCGGGCGGGCCGGGCCCGGTCGCTGCCCGGGGCGGTGCGGGCGGGCGCGGACCTGGGACTGCTGGCGGTGGCCGGGGTCGCGTACTGGCAGCTCGGCCGGCAGGACTCGGGTGCGGTGGCCGAGGGGAGCCGGGGCGCCCTGGGCATCGACCCGCTGCTGGTGGCGGCGCCCGCGCTGGCGCTGCTCGCCGGGACGGTGCTGACGCTGCGGCTGCTGCCGCTGGTGGCACGGCTCGCCGAACGCCGGGCGGCCGGCGGGCGCGGGCTGACGGCGGCGCTGGCGGGCTGGCAGCTCAGCCGCCGTCCGGCGCGCGGCGCGGGCCCGGTGCTGCTGCTGGTGCTCGCCGTCGCGCTCGGCATGCTGGCCGTCGCGCAGGGCGCCTCCTGGGACCGCTCGCAGGACGACCAGGCGGACTTCGGCGCCGGCGCCCCCGTACGGGTCGTCGCCGCCGGGGAGGGCGGCCTGGGGCGCACGGACACGTACGCGGCGATCCCGCACGTCCGCGAGGCCGCGCCCGCCGTCCGTACCGAGCTGCCGCTGTCCGGCGACCGCACGGCGGCCCTGCTGGCCCTGGACACCGCGCACGCCGCGGACGCGGTGCTGATGCGCCGGGACCTGGCGTCCCGGCCGGTGCGGCCGCTGCTCGCCGGGCTCGGCCCGAAGGGGACGACGGCCGGTGCCCGGGTGCCCGCGCGCGCCGCCCGGCTGCGGCTGACGGCGACCCTGCGCAGCTCGCGTCAGCAGGGCACCACGACGGACGCGACGCTCACCCTGGAGGACCGGTACGGCACCCCGTACCAGGTCCCGGCCGGCGAACTCCCCGCCGACGGCCGCGCCCACACCCTCGGGGTCGCCCTCCCGCCGGGCCCGCTGACGCTCACCGGCGTGCAACTGGTGATGTCCCAGCCGGTCGGTCACTCCGAACGGCACCGCCTGGTCCTGGGCCGCCTGACGGCCACGAGCGCCGACGGGACCGTACGGCGGCTGCCGCTGCCGGCCGCCTGGACGGCCGACTCGGGCGGCGACGGGCAGCTCCCGTCCCCGGAGGCCGACACCAACCCGACGCGCCCGGAGGTGAGTTCGTCGGGGCCGCCGGCCATCGAGTACGACACGGGGCACATCCCGGTCGACGAGACCTGGGTCATCGCCTCGGTGACGGTGCGGATGCGGGTCGCGCAGCCCGCGCGGGCCGCGGAGGTCAGGGCCGTCGCGACCGACCGTTTCCTCGCCTCGGCGGGCGCGCGGGCCGGCGGGCGGGTGGACGTGACGCTCGGCGGCGAGAACGTGCCGGTGCGGATCGTGCGGTCGGTGCGCGCGCTGCCGACGACCGGCGACGCGGACGGCGGGGCGCTGCTGGTCGATCTGCGGTCCGTGAACCGGGTGCTGGCCGAGCGGTACGGGGCGAGCGTCACACCGACGGAGTGGTGGCTGCGCACCGACCCGGGCGCGTCGGCGCGGGTCGCCGCGCGGCTGCGGGCGCTGCCCGACCTGGAGACCGGTCAGGTCGTGGTGCGGGACGAGACGGCGGCACACCTGCGCGACGACCCGTTCGGGGCCGGCCCCGAGGCGGCGTTCGCGGCGACGGCCGCGGTGGCGGCGGCGCTGGCCGCGGTCGGGTTCGCGGTGAGCGCGGCGGGCTCGCTGCGGGAGCGGGGCGCCGAACTCGCCGTACTGCGCGCCCTGGGCGCCCCGCGCCGGCGGCTCGCCCGCATGATCGCCGTGGAGCAGGGCGTGCTGGCGGCGCTGGCGCTGGTGGTGGGCGCGGCGCTGGGGACCGTGCTGGCCCGGGCGGTGATCCCGCTGACCGTGCTGACCGCGCAGGCGACGCGCCCGGTGCCGGAGGTGCTCGTGGAACTGCCGCTCCCCCGGCTGGCCCTGGTGCTCGCGGCCGTCGCGGTGACCCCGCTCCTGGTCACCGCCCTGCTGGCACTGCGCCGGACGGACCCGGCGAGGTCACTGCGCGAGCAGGGAGGCGAGTGACATGAGCCCCGGCAGGGAAGCGGACGGCACGGAGGGCGACGGCACGGACGCCGGCGGCGCTGGAGCGGGCGGCACGGGAGCCGGCGGCACGGGAGCTGGCCGCACGGAAGCCAGGAGCCCGGGAGCGGGCAGTGCAGGAGCCGGCGGCACGGGAACCAGCGGTACGGAAGCGGGCAGCCCGGAAGCCGGCGGCACGCGAGCCGACAGCACGGAACCGGACAGCCCAGAAGCCGGCAGCACGCGAGCCGGCAGCACGGGAGCCGGTGGCGCGCCCCCGTCGCGGGTTCCGTCACCGGCCTCTCCCCAGGTCCCGGCCCCGATCTCGGTCCCAGCCCCGGTCCCGGTCCCAGCCCCGGTCCCGGTCCCGGCGCCGTGGATCCGTACCCGGCTGCGCGCCGCGCCCGCCGCCGCGTGCGCGCTGGCGCTGCTGGTGGCGCTGACCGCGTGTCTGGCGGCCGCCTTCCCGTCGGCGGTCGACCGGTACGAGGACGCCGGGCTGCGCCGGGCAGTCACGCAGGCGCGCCCCGACAGCACCGCCCTGCGCCTGTCCGCCCCGCAGCCGGACCTGCGCCTGCCCCGGGAACGGCGGGAGGAGGCGCTGCGTCCCGGCCCGCTCGGCCGGCAGTACGCGCGCGTCCGCACCGCGGTCCGGCGGCCGCTCGTCACGGACCCCGGGCAGTCGACGTACGGGGTGCGCACCGCCCGCCCGCTGCCGGCGCCGGACCCGTGGCTGCCCCGGCCGACCGGGCTGCCCGCCCAGTTCGTGCTCGCCGCGCAGCACGGTCTGGCCGGGCACGCGACGGTCCGTTCCGGCCGTCTGCCCCGGGCCGGCGCGCGGGTGACCGCCGCCACGCCCGCGGTGGAGGCCGCCGTCACCGCCGAGACCGCGAAGAAGCTGCGCATCGAGCCCGGTGCGGTGATCCACCTGCCCGCCGTGGAACGCGCCCCGCTCGCCGTCCGCGTCACCGGCGTCATCGCCCCGCGCGACCCGGACGGCGGCTACTGGGCGACCCAGCCCCTGCTGCGCAGCCCCAGCCTGGTCCGGGTGCCGGGCGGGGGCGCGGACGCCGACAAGTACTGGCTGGGCGCCCTGCTGCTGGCCCCCGAGGCGGCCCCGGCGATGCTGGGGACGGCCGGGGACCCCTGGCGCTACTGGCAGCTGGCGCCCGCCACCGGTGACCTCCACTCCCACGACGCGGACAGGCTGCGGTCGGCGATCGCCTCCCTGGAGTCCGGCCCGGACCTGCGCGCGGTGCGCGCGGCGACCGACCCGGCCACCGACGCCGAGACCGACCTCGACGAGGTGCTCGGCCGCTTCACGCGGCTGCGCGCGGGCGTCCGGCCGCTCGTCGCCGTGGCCGCCTTCGGCACCGGCACGGTCGCCGCCGTCGTCCTGCTGATGGCCGGCGCTCTGACCGCCGACCGCCGCCGCGCCGAACTCACCCTGCTGCGCGCCCGCGGCGGCTCCCTGCCCGGCGTGACGGGACGCCTGCTCGCCGAGACCGCGGTCGTCGCGCTGCCCGCGGGAGCGGTGGGCGTGGCGGTCGCGCTCCTCGCCCTCCCCGGCGGCCGCCCGCTGCCCGCCCTCACCGCGGCGGCCGCGGTGACGGTGGCCGCCTGCACCGCGTTCCCGCTGCGGGCCGCACTCGCGCACCGGACGGTCCGGGTCCACGGCGGCAGACAGGACGTGACGGCGGTACGCCCGTCCCGGCGCCGTACGGTCGCGGAGCTCACCGTGCTGGCCGTGGCGCTGGGCGCGGTCGAGACCCTGCGCAGGCGAGGCGCGGCCGGTGACCAGCTCGGCGCGCCGGCCCCGGTGCTGATCGGCGTCGCCGCGGCCCTGCTGCTGGCCCGCCTGCACCCGCTGCCCCTGCGCGCGCTGGCCCGCCCGGCGGCCCGGCTGCGGGGGTTGCTGGGTGTCCTGTCGCTGGCCCGCGCGGGCCGCGCCTCCGCCTCCGCGGTGCTGCCCCTGCTGGCGCTGCTGGCGGCGCTGACCACGGCGGCGTTCGGCGGTTCCGTCCTGGCGGGCGTGCGCGAGGCCCGCGATCACGCGGCGCTGCTCGCCGTCGGCGCCGACGCCCGCGTCGAGGCGACCGCCCCGCTGCCGTCGGGGCTGCCCGAGCGGGTGCGCCGGTCGCCCGGCGTGCGAGGGCTGGCCGAGGTGAGCCTCGCGTACCAGGCCAAGCCGGAGGACGGCAGGCAGTCGGTGCCGCTGGCGGGCGTGAACCCGCGCGCCTACGCCGAGTTGGCGGACCGGACCCGGCTCGGGGCGTTCGACGCGGGCCGGCTGAGGCGTCCGGCGGGCGGCGGGGCGCTTCCGGCGCTGGCCTCCCCGCAGGTGGCCCGCACGTACGGCACCCGGCCGTTCCCGGTGCGGCTGGAGGACGGCAGCACGGTCGCCGTCCGCGTCGCCCTGGTCCGGGCCCGCACGCCCGCGGTGACCGGCGCGGACTTCCTGGTCGTCGACCGCGCCGGGCTGAGCCGCGAGGCCGCCCGTCCCAACGTGCTGCTGCTGACCGGCGGCCGGCTCGACGCGGGCGCGCTGCGCCGGACGGCGGGCGGCGCCGGGGCCGTGCAGGTGCGGGCGGAGGAGCGCGCCGGGTACGTCGACTCGCCCCTGCAGTCCGGCGCCGAGCGCGTCTACACCGCCGCCGTGGCCGCCGGCGCGGGCTACGCCGTCCTGGCCCTGCTGCTGTCCCTGCTGCGTGCCGCCCCCGAACGGGCCGCCCTGCTGGCCCGGCTGCGCACGATGGGGCTGACCCGTGCGCAGGGCCGCCGTCTGCTGGTCCTGGAGTCGCTGCCGCAGGCGCTGCCGGCCGCGGCGGGCGGGGCGTTGACCGGCTGGGCGGCGATCCGGCTGCTGTCGCCCGGCGTCGACCTGACGACGATCGCCCTCGCCTCCGCCGAAACCGCCACGGGCCGCACCGAGTTGCGCACGGACGCGATGTCGCTGGCGGTGCCCGCGCTGGCGATCCTGGCGGTGACGGTGGCCGTCGCGGTGGTGCAGGCATGGTGGACGGGACGCCGGGGATCGATCACGGAACTCCGCGCGGGAGACACCCGATGACCCGCCCGGCCCCCCTCGGAGCACCCACCCCGACCACGGACGGAACACCCCCCGTCGAAGCGCCCACCCGGACCACGGGCGTGACCCGCCCGACGACCCACCCGGCCCCCGTCGGAGCGCCGGTCGAGGAGGCAGCCCGATGACGACGAACCCCACCCTCGCCGACCTGGCCGACCGCGCCGCCGCGCGCCGGGACCGCCCGGCCTACGGCCACGACGCGCTGATCACCTGCGACCGCCTGGTCCGTATCTTCAGCGCGGACGGAGTGGAGGTGCAGGCGCTCCAGGGCCTCGACCTGCTGGTCCGCGAGGGCGAGTTGATGGCGCTGGTGGGCGCGTCCGGCAGCGGCAAGTCCACCCTCATGAACATCCTCGCCGGCCTGGACACCCCCACCGCCGGCGCCGCCCGCGTCGCCGGGCACGACCTGCTCACCATGACCGCCAGGGACCGTCTGGCCTACCGCCGCGGCACCGTCGGCTTCGTCTGGCAGCAGACCTCCCGCAACCTCCTGCCCTACCTCACCGCCGCCCAGAACGTCGCCCTACCGCTGCAACTGTCCGGCGCCCGCGGCCGCGGGGCCCGCCGCGCCCACGCCGAACGCGCCCTGGAATTGCTGGAGTTGCTACAGGTGGCCGACTGCCGCGACCGCCGCCCGCACCAGATGTCCGGCGGCCAGCAGCAGCGCGTGGCCATCGCCGTCGCCCTCGCCAACGGCCCCGCGGTCCTGCTCGCCGACGAGCCCACCGGCGAACTCGACTCCCACACCGCGGAACAGGTCTTCGCCGCCTTCCGCACCGCGAACGAGCGCCTCGGCACCACCGTCGTCATCGTCACCCACGACCAGGCGGTCGCCACGGAGGTGCGCCGCACGGTCGCCATCCGGGACGGCCGCACCTCCACGGAGGTGCTGCGCCGCAGCGAGGTCGACGCGGCGACCGGTCACGAGACGGTGGTCGCCCGCGAGTACGCCATGCTCGACCGGGCCGGCCGCCTCCAGCTCCCGGCCGAGTACACCGAGGCCCTCGGCATGCGGGACCGGGTGGCCCTGGAACTGGAGAGCGACCACATCGCCGTCCGCCCGGACGACAGCGGCGAGCAGGGCTGACGGCTCGCCCGTCGTCAGCGGACGCAGTCAGCGGACGCAGTCAGCGGACGCAGTCAGCGGACGCAGTCAGCAGATGCAGTCGTCAGCGGACGCAGTCGTCAGCGGACGCTGACGCCCAGCGCCTCACGTCCCGCCCGCCGCACGGCGACCGACCCGTACGGCGTGCGCAGCCTCAGCCAGGCGCCCGACGTGAACAGCGCCGGGTCGTCCCCCTCGGGGCGCAGGAAACCGAGCGACTGGGCCGCGTGCACCACCCGCACCGGCAGCCCCGTGCCGCCGATCGTGCGGGACCAGATCTCCCGCCCGATGCGGTCCACTTCGGCCCGCGTCCGCTGCTGCGGCGCCAACTCCTCGGTGCGGGAGCGGAACTCGGCGACCGCCGCGCCGACCGCCGCGCGCAGTGCGTCCGGCGCCGGAAGACCGGGCTCGGGCCGCCACCCTCCGCGCGGCGGCAGCACACCCGCCCACGGCGGCCCGGTGACCGCGGCCGGCACGACGGCCGTGGACGCCGGCTCGTCGACGGACTCGAGCAGTTCACCGGCCGACACGGTCACGTCCAGCGCAGCGGCCGGCCCGTCCTCGTACGGCTTGGCGAGCCGCACCGCGCGGATCGCCAGCACCTCGAAGGACGGCGGCCGTCCGAAGACGGCGAGCGCGGTGCCCGCCGCCTGGATGCGTACCGCCGCTCCGCGGTCGTAGTGGAGCAGCCGGGAGAGGAAGGCCGCGAGATCCGCCGCCTCCCCCTCGTCCGCGAGGTGGAGCACCGTCATGCGGCGACGGCCTCCTCCTCGTCGTCGTCATCCCGGTACTCCGCCAGGAACTCCCGCTCCTCCGCGGTGATCCGGCGGGGCCGCTGCGCCTCGAAGTCGAACGGCACGATCACCGTCGAGGCGCGGACGTAGAGGACGTCGTCGTCCTTCACCTCGTAGGCGATGGTGAAGGACGCCGCCCGGATCTCCGTGACCCACAGCTCGATGTCCACGGGCGCGTGCCGGTGGACGAGCTGCCGCTTGTAGTCGATCTCATGGCGCGCCACCACGGACCCCTGCTGGAACTCCTTGTCCGGGCGGAACAGGAAGTCGATACGGGCTTCCTCCAGGTAGCGCAGGAAGACCACGTTGTTGACGTGCCCGTACGCGTCCATGTCCGCCCAGCGCAGCGGGCAGCGGTAGATGTGCCGCAAGATCGATCAGCCCCGGGTCAGCTTCTTGTAGGTGGCGCGGTGCGGACGCGCGGCGTCCGGCCCGAGCCGCTCGATCTTGTTCTTCTCGTACGACTCGAAGTTGCCCTCGAACCAGAACCACTTGGACTCGCCCTCGTAGGCGAGGATGTGGGTGGCGACGCGGTCCAGGAACCAGCGGTCGTGGGAGACGACCACGGCGCAGCCCGGGAACTCCAGCAGGGCGTTCTCCAGGCTGGAGAGCGTCTCGACGTCGAGGTCGTTGGTCGGCTCGTCGAGGAGCAGCAGGTTGCCGCCCTGCTTGAGGGTGAGCGCCAGGTTCAGGCGGTTGCGCTCACCGCCGGAGAGCACACCGGCCGGCTTCTGCTGGTCCGGGCCCTTGAAACCGAAGGCGGAGACGTAGGCCCGCGAGGGCATCTCGACCTGGCCGACGTTGATGTAGTCCAGCTCGTCGCTGACGACGGCCCACAGCGTCTTCTTGGGGTCGATGTTCTCGCGGCTCTGGTCGACGTAGGAGATCTTGACGGTGTCGCCGACCTTGATCGAACCGGAGTCGGGCTTCTCCAGCCCCTGGATCATCTTGAACAGCGTGGTCTTGCCCGCGCCGTTCGGCCCGATGATGCCGACGATGCCGTTGCGCGGCAGCGTGAAGGAGAGGTCGTCGATGAGGACCTTCTCACCGAAGGCCTTCCTGAGGTGTTCGACCTCGACGACGACGTTGCCCAGCCGCGGCCCCGGCGGGATCTGGATCTCCTCGAAGTCCAGCTTCCGCATCTTCTCGGCCTCGGCGGCCATCTCCTCGTAGCGGGCCAGACGCGCCTTGGACTTCGCCTGCCGTCCCTTGGCGTTGGAGCGCACCCACTCCAGCTCTTCCTTGAGCCGCTTCTGCCGCTTGGCGTCCTTCTGGCCCTCGACCTTGAGGCGGGCGGCCTTGGTCTCCAGGTACTTGGAGTAGTTGCCCTCGTAGCCGTGCAGGCGGCCGCGGTCGACCTCGCAGATCCACCCGGCGACGTTGTCCAGGAAGTACCGGTCGTGGGTGACGGCGACGACGGTGCCCTCGTACTTGGCGAGGTGCTGCTCCAGCCAGTTCACCGATTCGGCGTCGAGGTGGTTGGTGGGCTCGTCGAGGAGCAGCAGGTCGGGAGCCTCCAGCAGAAGCTTGCAGAGCGCCACCCGGCGCTTCTCGCCACCGGAGAGGTTGACCACGGGCCAGTCGCCGGGCGGGCAGCCCAGGGCGTCCATGGCCTGCTCCAGCTGGGCGTCGAGGTCCCAGGCGTTGGCGTGGTCGAGTTCCTCCTGGAGCTTGCCCATCTCGTCGAGCAGGGCGTCCGAGTAGTCGGTCGCCATCAGCTCGGCGATCTCGTTGAACCGGTCGAGCTTGCCCTTGATCTCGGCGACACCCTCCTGGACGTTCTCCAGGACGGTCTTCTCGTCGTTCAGCGGGGGCTCCTGGAGCAGGATGCCGACGCTGTAGCCGGGCGACAGGAACGCGTCGCCGTTGGAGGGCTGCTCCAGGCCCGCCATGATCTTCAGCACGGTCGACTTGCCGGCACCGTTCGGACCGACGACGCCGATCTTGGCACCCGGCAGGAAGTTCAGGGTGACGTCGTCGAGGATCACCTTGTCGCCGTGCGCTTTGCGCGCCTTGCGCATGGTGTAAATGAACTCAGCCAAGAGAAACCGTCCGGCAGCTTGAAATCTGGCAGTGGGCAGATACACCCCATCTTGCCTGACCGCCACCCCTGGGGGGAAACGCGTCTGGCCGGGGGGCTGTGACCTGGTGGTTTGCCCCCGACGGCGGTAGCGCGGGGGTCGCTGCCCGTCGTCGTCGGGTGGCCTCGACCACCCTCGCACGGCCCGGGAACGGCCCAGGAACGGCCCAGAGGTGATCACCAGGAACGGCCGTTGGCCGACACAGGCCGCCACCGACACGGGCCGCGTGCACCACAGCCACCGACAGCCACGACCGGGCACGCCGGCCGCGAAGGGCCGCCGCGCCGGCCGGCGGACAGGAGTCGCGGCGCCTCACCGTCCAGCACCCGCCCCGCCCGCTGAACTGCCACCGAGCGATGCAGCGTCGGCCACGGACAAATCCCCCTCCTGGCGCACATCGAGCGGGGCCACAGAAAGGCGCGGCTGCTGCTGCGAAGCAGTTGCGGACACCGCGCTGCGCAAGCCCACGCACCTCGCCGAGAACCGGCCGAAATCCGACAGCTACGACGAACACGCCGCAGCCGTCACGCCGACCGCCGTGGTGCCCATCGGAACCGAGTTCGACACGCCGCTGCCGTGGCAGACCGAGATCGGCCACACACCTCCTGAGGCTGCACCCAGCACTCCGGCCCGACGATGCGAGCCCCGGACGTCGGGGTTTCGCGATGCTGCTGAAGATGGTTGTTCCTGGGCGTGCAGTTCTTCCGCGGCGGCGACCCTTGGCGTGCTCTGCAATCCGGGTCGGGTGAGACCTACAGCAGGGCATGAGTTGAGTGATTATCACTCAGGACAAATATGAATAACTCGCACAAACTGGCCGAGATATGCGTTATCTGGGTCGCATTGAGCGGCGACGAAATTCAATGGCAAGTAGGCGGGGGATCGAGGAAGTGGAGTACAGGTGTCAAGCGCGAACGACAGCGCGCCTCTGGGGAATGAACGTCGCAAAAACCTCCCTCACGGCCCTCACGGCGGTTGGCCTCATGGGATGCAGCCATTCGGCCGACGTTGACCCGCCCAAGGGCGTCCCGAACAAGACGAAGGCTCCGGGGTCTTTCGCAGAGCCGTTCCCCGAGAAGCTGTTCGGGACACTGAACCTCGTCTCCGTGACCCCCGCCGAGGGGGCCTCCCAGATTCCTGAGGGGGCGCATCACAAGGTTGTCGGCGACCAGCTCACTGTGCTTTACCGGGGTGACAAGGGCTGGAAGCTGTCCGCCACCGGAGCGCAGGCCGAGGTGAGCGACATCAGAGCCGCCATGGCCATGCTGACTGAGAAGGCCGGCAAGCCGGCCGGTGCAAGGACGGACTGGGTGCCCGTGAATCCCGGCTCGTCCCCGGCTCTGGCCTCCTGCCAGAACCTCGCCGAGGGAGAAGGTACCCGTTGCTATTGGGTCGACTCCGACACGGTGGGCTATATGATCATGTCGGAGGAGGCAGCGATCCTGCCGTTCGACGACACCAGGCTCGCTCTGGAGGGACTTGAGGCGAAGAAGAGCTGATGCTGTAAGCCTCCGGCCTCTTCTCCCTGACCCACCATGACAGGGTCGGTGTTGCGCGCCGGAAGGCTCATGAAGATCTTGGCGAGGGGGCGTCCGGCCGGAGGCCGGGCAGCCCCTTTTCACCAAGCGGTGGCCGGGGCGAGTTGCCGGCTGCCGCCAGTGCGAGTGAGTCCGGGGTTGATCAGGATGCGGTCGGCTTTGGCCTTGGCGCACCGCTCGCGGAGCAGGCATCCGGTGCACAGGTTCCGGAATGCCGCCTTGTGCTGGTTGTGCTGTCCGCCGGGGTCCGACAGGGCAACCGTGTGCCTGGCGGAGCAGGGGACCGTGGCGGCGGTGTCGATGGCGAAGTCGTCCAGGGTGGAGCCGCCGGGGGCGGCGGGCCGAAGCAGGCGGGCTCGAAGAACAGCCGGTGCCCCGCCTGTTGCAGGTGCAGCGGTCCGCGAAGTGCCCCGCGCCGCCGAGGTCGCTGCCGTTGGGTGCACCACGCACGACTGCACCGATCCCGGCAAACACCGCATCGCCTGGAACAACGAGCAGGCCCGCGCCGAACGAGCCCGTCCGCGGGCCGGTGCGTACTTTCACGCTGTTGAGTTGCCAAGGATCCGTCCCGTCCGGGGACCCCGGCACGTGCGGCACGCGCCGCCCGTGCTCAGGGGGTCTGCTTCCTGCGGACGACGACCAGGGCCGCGCCGCCGATCACCACGAAGGCGATGGCGAGGCCCGCGATCAGCGGTGTCGCGCTGGAGCCACCGGTCGCGGCGAGGTTGGTGTCGTCGGCGACGCCACCCACCGTGGCGGGGCTCGGCTCGCTGAGCGTCTGGGTCACCTCGCCGCCCCCGCTGCCCTGCGTCTTGCAGTCGAGCACCCCGGTGAACCGCTTCTCCAGGCCGCCCGGCCCCGTGATCGTGAAGTCGTACGCCTGGTCCTCCTGCAGCGGGATCGTCACCGTGCGCGACTGCCCCGCGGGGATGCTGTGCTCGAGGCCCATCAGCTCGAAGGTGAACGCCTCGTCGCCCTGGTTCGCGGCGGTGATGTCCAAGCCCCCCTCGGCGCAGTTCCGCTCCGCCGACAGCGCCGGTATCGCACCGGTCTTGGCCCAGGTCGCGCTCGCCGTCGCCGAGACGGTCGACTCGCTGGAACCGGCCAGGATCTGCGTCTGGCTCCTGCTCTCGGACGCGAAGGCCCGGCCGACCGGCACGGTGGTCGACGCCTGCGCGGTCAGCTCGGCCGACCCGTCGGCGGCGTCCTCGGGGACGTCGAAGAAGACCTTGCCGCCGTCCGCCGCGGAGGTGAGCGGCTTGCCGTCCTTGTCGACGATCCGCACACCGCTGATGGCCGCGTCCGCGGGCGGCGCCAGTGTCACGGCGTCCGCGTTGGTGTGCACGGTCACCGGGCCGAGCAGTCCGCCGGGGCGGCCGGAGACGGCGGGCGGGTCGAGAGTCAGCGACGCCTCGGGCTCCGCGACGTCGACCGCGCTGCGCTGGAGGTAGTCCGCGAGCTTCTCGGCCTGCGGGTCGACGGCGTCGACGTCGGCCCCGTCCGAGTAGCGCCAGATCGCCACCTGGGTGCCGGCCGCCGCGTCCTGCTCCGTCAGGCCGCCCGCGACGCCGGCCTTGGCGGCGAGCGCCGCGAGGTCGTTGACCTGCGGGTAGGAGTTCTGCAGGATCCAGCGGATCCTGCCCGCGTCCTTGTTGGCGCCCAGCGAGGTGCCGCTCCAGGGGGTCTCCTGGTACTTCGCGTCCCGCTGCGTGGGGTTGTGGATGTCGACGCAGTACGTCTGCAGCGTGCCGCCGCCGTCGACCGACATCTCGAACAGGCCCGCCGACACCTGCTGGTCACCGGAGTCGCCGTGGATCACCGCGGCGCCGTACGTCTTGAGGCCGCCTATGGTGGCGGTCGCCCCGCCCTGCCCCGGTGTCGTCTCCGCGGCCGCGGCCGTACCGGCCCCCGTCAGCACGCCGGCGGTGAGGAGCCCGGACGCCAGCGTCACGGCGGCCACGCGGACCGCTCGACGCCCTCGCAGGGACGGCACAGAGAACGAAGCAAACACCAAATTCCCCTTCGAGCAGGACCGTTGACGTGGGGGGTGCGGTCCCAGCAGCAGAATCAGAAGCCCCGAGAGCTATGCCCGGCATCCTAAGGACGCGGCACACCGCGACTCCCAGTCATATCGTCAGACAAGCGATCCGACTCGGAATCGTTATCCCCGAGACGGCCCATGAGCAGGGCTTATCGACAAATCCACCGTGCCGTCGGGAAGGCATGGGCCGATATGTCGCACTCGGGTCAGCCCGGGGCACGGCCTGACATCACGTCACCGCGGCGGCCTGCGCGCCCCGTCGGGAAGCCGGGTGAGCGGAACCCGGGGCCGCGGGGCCCGGATGCGGACTCTCCCAGTCGGGCTCCGGCTGCCGGGGTACGGCGGCCGCCCCCGGCTCGGGCCTGTTCGTCCGGCGGAAGGCCGAGGTGCCGCGGGCGAGATCGTGACCGACCGCCGTCGCGTCGAGGTCCGCCGAGGTCCGGTTCTGCCCCTCGTGCACGTCCGTACGCACCTTCAGCCTGCCCTGCACGACGACGGGATCGCCCACGTTGAGCGACGCCGCCACGTTCACGGCGAGCTGCCGGTTGGCCCACACCGTGAAGAAGTTGGTGTGCCCGTCCGCCCACAGGCTCCTCTCGCGGTCCCAGTAGCGCGAGGTCACCGCGAGCCGGAACCGCGCGGACGCTCCCGACGCGAGCTCCCGGTACACCGGTTGCGTGGCCACGTTCCCCACAGCGCAGATGATGGTCTCGTTCATCGCCGACCCCTCCCGGATACGCCGCCGGGCCCGTCCCGTACGGCTGCGTCTGCCGCGGCGGCCGCCCTTCGCGATCGCCGCACCGCCAGACTGCCTCCGCCGGGCCGAGCCCGCCGAGCCCTGTGGACCACCCTCCGCCTGTGGACAACTTCACCACCCGGACGAGTGAGCCCCCACCCGGAACCCGGGGCCGGGATCGGGTACCGGGATCCGGCATCGGGTACCGGGAGCCGGGAGCCGGGATCGGCTACCAAGAGCCGGAATCGGGTACCGGGAGCCGGGAGCCGAGAACCGGCTCAGAGGGACGCGGCCGTCACCCCCGTCACCCGCAGGTACTGCCCCCGCACTTCCCGGTACCGCAGCAGCTCAGACGCCACCGGATCCAGCACCCGGGCCCGTCCGCACGCGGCGGCCGCCTCCCGCAGGCGTCTCTCCGCCTCCGTGCCGTAGCGCCGTGCCGGTCCGCGCGCGGCCATCCGGCAGCCCCACTCCACGAGCGGGCCGCCGACGATGCCGGCCACCATCAGCAGCACCGGCACCCCCAGATTGGGCGCCATGACCCCGAGGATCTGGCCCAGCAGCCACAGCCCGCCCACGACCTGAAGGATCGTCATCGACGCCTGCGCCAGCACCGCCGCCGGCCACCAGCCGGGCCGCGGCGGCCGCCCCGGCAGCGCGGCGCGCGCGGCCAGTTGGTCGAGCGCCTCGGGCAGCCCCTGGGAGCCGCGTACGGCGGCCTCGCGCACCGCCTGCGCCCACGGTGCGGGCAGCCCGGCCGAGGCCCGGTCGGCCAGGGTCCGCACGGCCTGCTCGACGCGCTGGCGGGCGGTGGCCTCCTCGTCCGCCTGCGTCCGCGGGAACAGCCGGCCCGTGGGGGGCTCTCGCCGGTCGTGGTACCAGTGCCACAGCCGCAGCCAGGGCGTTCCGCACGCGCGGTTGGCATTGCGCAGCCACGCACGTTCGGCCGCCTCGCCCGCCGCGGTGGCGCCCACCGCGTCAGCGAGCCGGGCGGAGAAGTCGTCGCGCGCCTCCTCGCTCAGCCCGGTACGTCGCCGGGTGGCGTACACCCGCCGCAGTCCCGCCGCGGCTACGTCGACGTCGGCGGCGACCCGGCGCGCCGGCGCGCGGCGCTCGGCCACGAACCGGCCGACCGCGTCGCGCAGTTCGCCGACGCCGTCCCCGGTGAGCGCGGAAAGCCCGAGCACGGTGGCGCCCGGTTCGCCGTGCTCGCCGAGCGCGATGCCGTCCTCGTCGAGCAGCCGCCGCAGGTCGTCGAGGACCTGCTCGGCGGCCTCACCGGGCAGCCGGTCGGTCTGGTTGAGGACGACGAACATCACCTCGGCGTAGCCGGCCATGGGCCGCAGATACCGTTCGTGGAGCATGGCGTCGGCGTACTTCTCCGGGTCGACGACCCAGATGACCGCGTCGACGAGGGCGAGGACTCGGTCCACCTGCTCGCGGTGCTGGACGGCCGCCGAGTCGTGATCGGGCAGGTCGACGAGGACGAGTCCGTCCAGCTGCGCGTCCGCCTCGCCGTTGTAGAGGGGGCGGCGGCGCAGCCGGGGCGGGATGCCGAGCCGCTCGATGAGGCCCAAGGCGCCGTCGCTCCAGCTGCACACGATGGGCGCCGACGTGGTGGGCCGGCGCACGCCCGTCTCCGAGATGACGACCCCGGCGAGCGCGTTGAACAGCTGCGACTTGCCGCTGCCCGTCGCGCCCGCGATGGCGACGACGGTGTGCTGCCCGGAGAGCCTGCGCCGGGCCGCCGACTCGTCCAGGACCCGGCCGGCCTGCGCGAGGGTCCGGCTGTCGAGCCGGGTGCGCGACAGGCCCACCAGCTCGCGCAACGCCTCGAGGCGCGCGCGCAGGGGTCCGGGGTAGACGAGGGGCCCCGACGCCTGCGGACCGGGCCCGCGGTTCTCGACCGCCGCGGCCGGTTCCCGGGTGGCGTCGGCGGCGGTGCCCCTCCACGCCATCAGCCCGCCGCCCCACCCGTCCGCGCCGTCCGCGCCGTCTGCTCTCCCGAAAGTTCCGGTTGCGTACGTGCCCTCCACGCTCGCGTGGGCCCCGTCGGCGCGCTGACCGTCACCGGGGCCGCCCTGCACGTCCACCTCTTCGGCCTCCCCGTCTTCGACCTCCACGGCTCTGGCCTCCCCGCCTTCGGTATCCGTGTCTTCGCCGTCCACGTCCTCGACATCCACGTTCTTGGCGTCCACGCCCTCGGTGTCCACGTTCGTGGCGTCCACGTCGTCGGCGTCCGCGTCGTCGTCACGGTCGGCGTGCTCGGTGCGGTCCTGGTCGGTCATGGCGGTCACCGGTCACCTCTCCTTCAGCAGTACGGACAGCGCGGCGATGAGTTCGGCCTGGGGCTCGGCGCGGACGTCGAGGGACTCGAGCGGGGCGAGACGGCGCTCGCGCTCGGCGTGCAGCACCCGTTCCAGGTGGCCGGTGAGCAGCCGCCCGCCCCGGTCACGCAGCCGCAGCGCACCGTGCGGGCCGATCCGCTCGGCGAGCTTCTCGCCCGCCGAGCGCGCCCGGCGGCCGCCCAGGAGTGCGGTGGCGACCAGCGCGGTGACCGCCTCGGGGTCCGGCGCGACGGCGCGGTCGAGGTCGCGGACCTCCTCCTCGGCGTACTCCTCCAGCTCCCGCCGCCAGCGCCGTACGGCCAGCGCGATCCGGTGCTCGGCGCCGCCCGGGGACGGGTCCTGGTCGGCCAGCTCCGGGGCGGCGCCCGCGGGTTCGCGTCGCCAGGCGTCGTCGATGCGCTCGTCGGCGGCCGTGACGTGGCACAGCAGGAGCGCGGCCAGGCTCTCCACGAGCGCGTCGAGCAGTTCCCCGGCGGTGCAGTCGAGCGGGAAGGCGCGCCAGCGCTTCAGGGCGTCCCCGGCGAGCACGGCACCGGCCTGCAGACGCTCCCGCACACGCGCCTGCTCGCTGTCGTACGCGAGGTCGACGGCGGTGGTGAGCCGCAGCGCGGCCGCGTACTGCGCGGCCGCGGCGCAGGCCAGCTCGGGCATCCGGGCCTTGAGCGAGCCGAGCACACCGTAGGCGGTACGGGCCATGGCGTGCTGCCGGGCGACCGGGTCCTGCGCGTGGTGGACGAGCCAGTCGCGCAGCGACGCCACGGCGCTGGCCGGCAGCAGCCCGCCGCCCCAGGCCGACTCGGGCAGCTCCGGCACGGTGAACCGCGGGACGTCGCCGAGCCCGGCCTTGGTGAGCAGGGCGGCGTACTGCCGGGACACCTCGGAGACGACCTGGTGGGGCACGCGGTCGAGCACCGTCACCAATGAGACGTCGTACTCCTTGGCGGCACGCAGCAGATGCCAGGGGACGGCGTCGGCGTAACGGGCGGCGGTTGTGACCATGACCCAGACGTCGGCGGCGCAGATGAGTTCGGCGGCCAGGACGCGGTTGTCGGCGACCAGGGAGTCGACGTCGGGCGCGTCGATCAGGGCGAGGCCGGGGGGCAGCGTGTCGACGGTCTCGATGCGCAGCACGCGCCCGGGGTGCTCGCCCGGTAGCAGCAGGTCGTCGTTCACGTCTTGCTGCGGTACCCACACGCGCGTGAGGTCGGGCAGCACTCTCATCCCGCTGAACCAGTGATGGTCCTCCGGGTGGCACACCAGCACCGGTGTCCGCGTCGTCGGCCGCAGCACGCCCGCCTCGCTGACCCTGCGGCCCACAAGGGAGTTGACGAGGGTGGACTTTCCCGCGCCGGTGGATCCCCCCACGACGGCGAGCAACGGCGCTTCGGGGTCCCGCAATCGGGGCACCAGGTAGTCGTCGAGCTGCGCGAGCAGTTCGTCGCGGTTGGCACGCGCGCGTGGGGCCCCCGCCAGGGGCAGCGGGAAGCGTGCGGCGGCGACACGGTCGCGCAGGGCGGAGAGTGCGTCGAGCAGCTGAGGCCGTACGTCCAAGGTCACCACATGCGAAGAATGCCCAATTTTAGGGGATATCCAAAGCATATGGGCCGCCTGCGCGCCGACAGGGACACAAGAGACGAAAGGGGCAACCGGGACACCGGCACAGTCCAGGCATAACGAGTACACAACACCCGGTGCGCGAGACGCCAAAAGCGATGCACGATTCGTACCTGCCTGCGATTATCAGGACCGCTTCACCGAACCTCCACATTGAGCCACGGAGGCGAAGCAACAGGGACAAGGATGCGGGAGCCCTATCCTTGTCCCCGGCAACGTCACGGATCAGCCCAGACCCGGGCACCACGACAGAGGCCACCACACCCGGCCCCCGTAGCTCAGTGGATAGAGCAGGCGCCTTCTAAGCGCTTGGCCGCAGGTTCGAGTCCTGCCGGGGGCGCCATGTCTGAGCAGCAAGAACGCCCCGGAAGGACCAGCCCTTCCAGGGCGTTTCGCGTCTCTGACGGCAACGCTGACGGCAACGGCCCGGATCAACCGCCCAGGCCGCTCACCGGTGCCGCGTCAATCGTCGTCCAGCAGCGTCCCCAGCCGGTCCAGCGCGGCGCGCTTCTCGGTCATCTCGGCGTGCGCGTAGATGTTCATGGTCACGTCCAGGGCACTGTGCCCGACGATGTCGCGGACGATGTGGGGCGGGATACCGAGTCCGAGCAGCAGCGTGCCGCAGGTGTGGCGCAGGTCATGGAAGCGAACCTCCAGCCCCAAGCCGCTCACGGATCGGGGGGTGTACCAGCGTGCCTCAGAGCCCGTGCGGACGCTCTACGACAGGACCCAGTGAAGGACGGTCGCGTCGTCCCGCGCCTTGCCACGCGGCCAGCGAAGACCGTCGGGGTCGCCGGCCTCAGCTTCCCGCACATGGCGGATCAGCTCATCCGGCCCGGACGAGTCGAGGACAGCCGACGCCTCTTGCCAGTCGGCGAGTTCGAAGCGGTCGACGAGCCGTGTCGCGCCGTCGCTCAGCAGCGTCACGGATGCGAGCGAGTCGAGCGGCACCGTCCCGGTCAGGGCATGTTCGGCCGCTCGCGGGTCGGGGCCGGCGATCCAGAAGCCGCCGGGCCGGTTGCGAAGCCCTGTCAGAGCGTCGCGATAGTCGGCGAGTGCGGCAGTGTGTTCGGGTGAACCGGTGGGCAGTGCGTCAACCGGCCCGCGCAGCCGTTTGCCGATGTCGTCCAGGCGCCGGTCGGTGACGACGGTCGTTCCTCCGTCCCTGTCGGCGAGGAGGAGGGAGGAGTCACCGAGGACGAGGTATTCCAGAGCTCCCCCGCCGGTCCGGGCGGCGGCGACCGTACTGGTCGGACTGGCCCGATAGGTCAAGTCGCAACTGCCCTCGTGCAGGGACCGGACGAGGCCGATCGAGTCGGCCAGGCACCCGGCGAGCGGCCGGGCGGGGTGCGTGGTGATGCTGCGCAGCAGCAGACCGCCGAGCGTTCCGGAGAACCAGGCGACACCGTGCGTGCATCCGGTTTCCGCTCCACCGACGCCGGCGCCGTCGAGGAGTACGGCCGCACCGGGAGCAGCGGCGGCGAAGTCCTCGTTCTCTCGCTCGGGGTCGGCGGGCAGTGTGGCGAGGGCGACCCTCACGCCGGCGTCTCCTCGTCGTGCCGGTACAGGGGGCAGAGCAGTTCGACGGACTGCGGTTCGCTGGTCTCGGGGTCGTACTCGACACCCACCAGCGTGGAGAACCGGTGATCGCCCACCTGCCCCCACAGCGTGTTGAGGTCGTTGGCGAGGAGTTGCACGACGCCGAGGGAGCCTTGCGTGTGGATACCGGCGATGGCCAGCAGCGAACCCTTGCCGTCCGGACGCGACAGCCTGCCGAGGTATCCGACGTCGTACGGCCGGGCCGGATCACTGTCCTGTCCCGACCGGTAAACGGTGCCGGTCCGCCGGTCCACCACCGTCCAAGGCCCGTCTTCCGCGCGCTCCCAGCTCAGTACGGGGTCCTGCGCGTAGGTGTCCCACATCTCCTGAGACATGCGCGGACCGCAGACGACGACCAGGCCGTCGCGGTTGAGGTCGATCACACCGCTCACCGGCACATGTTCCGAGGTGACGTCGAGCCCGTACAACCGCGCCAGGTCCTCCAGTCGCTTGCCGGAAGTGACGTCGTCCACGGCGACGACCGTCCGCCCGCGTTCGTCGTCGCGCCGCAGCGGAGTGGCGACGGTGACCGCACCCCGGCCGAGGAAGGCACCTTCCGGCGCCGGGCCGGTGTGCCGGATCTGGTGAATCCGCCCGCGGCTCAGGCCGGCCTTTGCCGCGATCTGTGCGTACGACAGCCCTTGCGCGTGCAGGTCCTGCACTACGCGACGGCGGAGGCGGGCCAGTTCGGTCACCTCTTGCTGTGCGTCGGCCAACCGGGTCGTGACCTCGCGCAGGAGCAGGTACGGATCATCGATTGCCATGATCCGTTGCAGCTCGTCCGACATGTCCTCACCTCCTAGCAGTAACCAGGAGTCTAGGGCCCTAGACGGTATGGGCGGGAGACGTCGGCCCGTGCGAACGCCGATCACGAAGAACCGGGACCGCCGTCGAGGCACGCCCCGAGGACTCACCCGCCACCGCCCACCAGGCAGAAGCCAACCGCGGTCGAGCGGGACACGGTCACGCACCCTCCCGCGCCAGTTCGGCCCAGACCGAGCGCCCGTCGGGCCAGTTCTTCACACCCCAGTCCTTGGCGCAGCCCGCGATCAGCACCAGGCCGCGCCCGCCCTCTTCCTGGCTGGTCACGTCGCACAGGTGTGGCACCCGGGGGCCTCCCTGGTCGACCACCTCGATGCGCACCAGGTCATCGCCGAGGTCGACGACCACGAGGAACCAGCCGCCGGCCGAACCGCTCAGCGAGTGCCGCACGGCATTGGTCGCGAGCTCACTCACGATCAGGACGGCATCTTCGACCGGGCCCCGTTCGTCGAGCAGGGTGGCGACGAAGTGACGGGCGTTGGCCACCTCTTCGGCCAGGCCGGGGAAGGCACGGCACCACTTTGACCGCATGGGAAACTCCTCATCCCTGTCTAGGGGTCTAGACAGCACAGCGGCAGAGTATTCCCAGGCCTGACCAGCAAGCCAGGCATCAGGAGGAATTATTCCTCTAAGGAGTGACGGTGTCTCCCAAGTCCCGGAACTCCTTCATCACCCGCAACAGCAGCTCCCGCACCTCACCGCCGAAGACGGCAGCCCGCTCGAACCGCCCGAACGTCTCCTCGTACGCGGCCAACTCCGCGGAGTCGACCGACACCCTCTCACCAGCGAACGTCTCGACCACGACCGCCCGTTGATCGCACAACGTGAACCCGTGCCGAGGCAACACCGGCACCGGCCGACGCCACGGAACCACCCCGAGCCGGACAGTGCTCAGACTCTCGACAGCCAGCAGCCGGTCGAGCTGAGCGAGCATCAACGCCGGGGTGCCGGGCCAGGTCCGCAGCACGGCTTCCGTCAGCACGAACACCGACTGCCGCCCCGGCTCGTACAGCACACTCTGCCGCTCCACACGGGCAGCGACAGCACGGCCGACCGCCTCAGCAGTCGAGTTCGGCACACCGGCGAAGACGTACCGGGCATACTCCGCGCTCTGGAGCATGGCCGGCAGGACCACGCACTGAAACGACCGCACCAGCCGAGCAGAGCGAACCTCTTCGTCGACGGTCGTACCGGCAGGAGTTGCCCCGTCTGCCAGTTGGTCAGAATCCGCGGCAGCAACCACGGTGGCCAGGAGGTCACGCACCTCGCGAGCGGTCGACTCGTCGAGGCCAAGGGCACGCGAGAGCCGGTTGAGCACATCCTGGCTCGGAACCATGCGCCCGGTCTCGACCTTGGACACGGTCGGCTGCCCCACACCAGCGCGCTGCGCCAGCGCAGCACCCGTCAGACCAGTCTCAGTACGAAGCACACGAAGACGCGCACCAAGCGCCCCCATCCGCTCCTGCCGTTCGCTCCCCATGCCCAGGGTTCTACACCACCCGCCAACTCCAGCATGATTCAAACTTTCTCTACTGGTTCAAGGCGGCTCGCTCCGCTCCCCGCGCGCGGCCCGGCCCCCGGCCGGGCCTGCGCTCCTGTCTCCGCCCCGCTCCAGCCCGACCAGCGTCCGTGCCGCGCTCAAGGCATGCAGCCGCCTGACGCCAGAGAAGGGGGTACATCTTGGCTGGGGCGGTCGGCTCCGCGAATTTAGCGAGCCACTCTGGAATCAGTGACCGAAATCAGGCCTCAGTCAAGCGTCTCCCGGTCAAACCACTCTTCTCTATCGGAGACTTCCGCGAGGGTTGTCGCCTTCTGGGCCACCTCCGTTGTAAGCGAATCGTTCGCCGCGTACCTCACACTGTGAGGCAAATCCGTGACACGCCGGAGTACCTCCCGACTCGATTGCACAGACATTGGCCTGGCCCGATAGGGACTTGGCTGCGCATACCCGTCACGTAGATACACAGCGTACGCATTGGCGATATCATCAATCGCCTCGACCCAATCCTTATTGGGTGAGTAAATCAGCCCATTCAGCTTGGCTGCGCCGGCAAGGCCAACCAGATCGCGGTCCCTGCAGCGCTCCATGATCCCTTCAAGAATAGAGAACGAATCCTTTCTGGAGGTTTGGGTCGAAGCCAGGTAGAGGATACCCGGGGCAGTCCTTTGCGGCCATGCAATGGGTGCGCCCCGATCGGCACGCACCCATTGCTGCGCAGCCAGAGATCGAATCGTATACAGGGTGTACGCATCGAATCCTCGCACCCACTTTTCAAGTGCCCTAGCATTGTCGGCAAGCACAGATGGAGGAGCCCAACGCATGATGCAACAGAGCACGAAGAATGCATCATCCGCGTCTTGGATGTTTTTCACCTGATCCGCCCACCAATCGGTATCCGCGCGCCGTTGACGAGCATAGCGGGAACGAAGAACGGGCGAGACGTCCTTATCAATGAGTGAATCCATCATTTTCTGGCTCAGATTCCCGCTTCGCACGTCCCCTAGACAGGTGGCGAGCGCGAGAGTTCGTCGACATTCACCGCCCAAAGCCTCCGTCAACGCTTCGTGGCAATCTACCCACAATTTGTAGTCATTGCGAGGACCCCTTCCTCTGCTGACTGGTGTAAGAGCGTCACGGATTCTGTCGAGCAGATCAGCATAGCTGGGGGGAATTTCCTCGACGGTGGATAGCAAATATTCCAGGCGCATCCATCTGCTAAATACTCCATTGTTATGAAGGATGGAGCCCAGATAGTCAATCGACGTCAGCGACACAATAGCCATTTCACCACTATCAACAGGCTGCCCAAGAATTATTCCTGAATGGACTCGGACACCAGCGCAAAGCGCCTTCAAGAAGGAGTCGAAATTCATTTCGTCCGTGAACACCTGATACGAGGGTTCCGGCTGCAGCAGCATATGCCAGAATCGCATGTCTTCGCCCATCTCAGCCACCAGCCGTCGGGCTTGTTCGGGTGAGATAGCGTCGAGGGTGTTCATGTAGCGGCCGATAGCAAACCACAACCGGCGCACATGAGCGCCTCGCGCATTCGACCACTTTCTAAACCACCACCCAATAAGATCGTGACTCGTAGCATTCGACGCTAGTAGCCGTGCCGCGTCAAACTCCATAAATCCTGAAGAGATTTGCTTCTCGACCCGTTTCATCATGCGTTCAGCGACCTCCTCTCCACCGGAGTCGCCGGGAAGTGACAGACCCGAGAGTGCAAGTCCCCGAGACGTAAGCAGGGCCACTGACTCCTCTGAGGAAAGCAAGTCAACGACCTTCGAAACTGATCGCGGTTTTTGAGAGAAAACTTGATCGCGCAGAAGCGTTAGGGCAACTTCACGCGAGTACGAGATAAGTGAGAAATCTCCTCCCGATTTCACCAAATCTTCCAGCAGATCGACTAGGTTTGCCAGCTCCCCTACATCCGAGAACCCAGCATAGAAGCGAGTTACATTCCACCAGTATGGATTACGCAAAAGCGCTTCGAAGCGATCAGATCGATTCCCTGCACGCTCCGCCCCTGGGCTCGAAGTACGGGCGGTTGAGTACAGGTACCGAGCAGCGAAATACTCCCTTAGGGGCTGCACCTCGAACTCGAACGTGTTCTGAACTCTACTCGTAAGGACCATCACCCTGTCAGTCATTCCTGTGAAGAGGCGGTCTACAAGCTCGAGCTTTTTCTTTTTATACCCCCGCAGCACCAGGTATTTCTTTAGGAGAGACTTTAGTTTAGGTTCCGAGATACTTCCATTCGACTCACCAGTTTCGGCTAGGCAATGGAGCACCCATGCCACGTATCCGTGCAGATCGAGAATTAGCTCCCGCTCGTCCCTGATAATTTCACTCTTCTCCGCTTCGCGATCAAGGAAAGTTTCCATATATTCGCGATAGAGGGCAGTGCGCTTATCCGGGAGAGATGGCCCCTTTTTGCGTACCAGCCAGAGAAGTATGGCAAGCTGCATAGGGTTTCGCGCCAGGTCGACGATATGTGATTGACCCAACTTCTGTCCCATTACCTGACGAATTTCGTGCGCCGCCTGGTGGGCCACCTTGCGAGAATCTAGCCAGCCGTCTGTGTATTCCAGAACCAGATTCAGGGGAAGGTCCCCAAGGGTGAAGTAGGTATATTCTCGCTTGGAGAAACCCGGCGTCTTTGAGAAAGAACTCGGACGACTCGTTGCTACAGTTCGAAAAGAGGGGCTGAACGGTTCGATGCGATTCAGAGCCTCATTTACGCATGCCACCACTGATCGGCGATCGCTAAGATCGGGAACCTCATCTAGGCCATCTAGAACGAGGATTGCTGGAGTAGACCGGAGTACGGCGTCCAAGTCAGAAACCGAGAAGTCCATACCACCTGACGAGCGCCTAACCTGCGCAGCCAGAAAGGCCTCGAGTGTGTCTGCCCAGCCTTCTGGAAGTCCATCGTTGGTTACATCAAAAGGATCCTGACGTCGCATCCAAGCAGCCAAGTCACGAAAATCAACGTGAAACGGCAGCCGTACAGGACTCGAACGATGCTCAGCACTAAATCGTTCAATATCGGAGCTTCCGAGGAGTCGGGAGCGATGAACTTGGCATACATACTGCCCGACGGTGGACTTCCCTTGTCCAGGAGCCCCTTCGAGTACGACCCTGGACGTTGACGGCGCTTCCTCGCCTACCATTCCATCGGAGAGAAGGACGGATGCTGCCGGGGCGCCAGTTGTTCGATTACTGGTCATAAAGGCGCTAGAAACTTCCGGAGAGATGAGACCTGACCATTTCTCCAACGCCCCCGGATTCCGACGATTATCGTGTCCGTCGAAATAGATAAGACTATGTGTGTACACTGGTCGTTCTGCAGGATTAAAAGCGAGTGGGATATCAATGAATACGTCGAGCAATTGCGGTTCAAGCTCCGCCTGCTTGAATTTTACGAACTGGTCACGCTTATACTGGTGCCGCATATACTTCATGAGAGCGCTAACTCGAGGATCTCTCTTCGCAATCTGAATAAACGACTGCTCGGTGATATCGGGATCTTTCAAACCCAAGATTTCAGCCAAGCCGGACAGATCGCGAATGAATCCATAAGTGCGCTTAACTTCGGTCAGGCCATCAAGACGGCGATCCAAATCATCCCTCCACCACACTTGTGAAGGAATCGGCATCACATCGTCCAGCCATTTCTGGACGCGATCTCGCGTGCCGATATCGAGGTGAGATGAACACTGAGCGTTCGTCATCAGAACATATTGCTCCGCTCCTCGGGATGCAAGGTGTTGGACTTTCTCAATCTCACCACTCAGGACTTTGATGATCCACGCCAGAATCCCATCAGGTGTGGCGAGCTTATTGGGGGTAGGTTGGCGAAACTTGACTTGGTATACGATTACATCCGAGACCCTTCCCTTCGGCATTGAGGCATCACGACCGCCGTCTGGCATCCCTACAGGGAAACATTGGACCTGAGGATTAGTAGCAACGAGCACTGCTTGACACAACTGCTGGAAGACGTCTGCCCCTAGTGACTCATAGTCGTATCGCTCAGCCATTCTCGCCTCCATGTCCAGGACTGATCACCGGCTGGAAGCCATCGTAGCCAAGGCCGGTTCCACATGGGGGAGTTACCCGCAATGACCTTGCATCTTCGCCGGAAGCTCGCGTCGGCTGTGTGGGAATCTGCAAGCCGAAGAACGTTTCTGCTCTACCTAGGAGCGACGCGTCACCATCAGACGTCAGATGGGAGTCCGGCGCAACGAGGTCGTTCCAGCATCGTGGCAGGTCTTGTGGAGACCACGGGGAATGGGGAATGGCGAGGACCGAATCGCCGACCTGCCAGATGCCGTGGCCTCTCCGCCGCAGGTCAGCAAAGCAGCTATGCGTGGAGGACCCCGGCAGCGAAGCGCGCCGACGAAGGCTGTCAGAGGCAGGAGGTGACAGGTACTTCCCGGGCTCCAAGAAGCGCTAGCCCAATCGGACTCCGACTGCTGTCCGAACCGCTCCCAGGAACTCTGTCCACGAGAGCGTCTTCTGGCCGGACAGGGCGTTTTTCAGGCTGAGTTGCAGTGTGCGGCACAGGGGATGGGGAGACTGCATGATTGCGTCATTCCGGGCCGCGAGGCGGGCGAGTTCGGCCGGGGTGGGCAGTCGGTCGCTCTTGGCTCCGTTGCAGGCGGCGTGTGCGGGGGCAAGGTTCCACAGGGCGTCCAGATCTGGACCGTGCCAGGAGCCGACGCTGTCGAAGCGACGCATCAGGGAGAACGGGAAGACGTGGTCGACGGCTATGGCTTCCCCCGGGGCCAGAACATCGCCGCAGATCAAGCAGCGGCCGTGTTGAAACCCGACCGTGGCGTCAACGATGCCGGTCACCGAGCGGCGTCGGCGTTTGTCGGTGACCCTAAGGGTGTCCCAGTCGACCGTGACGCCCTCCTCGACGAGGCTACGTCCGATGCCGGCAGCGAAGGAGCTCTCCACGATGCTCCAGCGCGCACCCAGCTCCGCGGCCAGGCTTGGTGCCTGCTCCGACTGCGCCAGTCGCAGCAGGTCAGGAGTCAGGCGCACGACACGCTACCGTCCCGTCCCTGCCAGCTCGTAGAAGGTGTGGGGCACCGCAGTTTCATCGCGGAGATTGTGGAACTTCTGCATCACCATCATCGGCATGGAACGCACTGCGGCCGCCAGCAGACGCTCGATGGGCCGGCCGGCCTCCAGCGTCGCGGCTCTCTCCTGCTCAGCGACGGTGAGGAAGTTCTTCTCACCCAGTTCAAGTGTCTGCGGCGCCTGCGGATCCTGGGCCAAAAAGGCCCTTGCAAGTGGGACAGTGCGGGCTGCGAGTCCTCCACCCAACGGACGTCCTCGCACGGGTTGAGGCTCTGCGCGACCTCCCGAAGCTCACGGACCGGCTCCGCCGCCACCACCTGGTAACCGCGCCGCGCGAGTGCCACGGCGTCCCGCCCAGTGCCCGCACTGACGTCCAGCACCTTCGCCGGCGCCAGCGGAAGCAGATCCAACACCCCGCCATGCACTTCCTCGAAGGTGACGCTCCCGTACCTCTGCCCCAGCAATTCGGCGCGCTGCGCGTAGTAAGACTGGACGCCCGCAGCGGGCCGGCCCACCGCCGACGACTCGCCGAGGTGAGAGAAGTTCTCGCCTGTACCAACCATGGCCTCAGCTACGGGACCGCACCGACAACGGCCGACGCATGAAGACGAAGGGTGAGTGCGGAGCCATTCGGCACCCCGGCAGACGTGCCAGAACCGTGCCAGGCCGTGCGGGAAGCCACGGGGAACACCGGGAAATGCAAGCCGGGGACGGCAGGCGTCGACACCGTTACGCCGCAGGTCAGCAAGCTTCCCGCCCTGAAGCACCCAAGCTTCCCAAGCTGAGGGCTCAAATTACCGTCGTTACGGGCCGGCCGTCGTACCGTGCTCTGGTCGACGGCAGCAGCATGGTTGAGGCCAGTGGGGGTGCAGCGAGGCACACACGTGCGTGATCGGTCGGCCTACCCACCATCGTGGCTGGCTTTCGTCGGCTGAGGCTCAGACACCTTTGAAGGCTGCTGGAGCTGTAGACGTCGACGGCAGTGACGGCAGCGCTGACGGCAACGACGGCGGACGGCGGTGGCCGTCCGCGGTCGGTCACGACGTCGTCGTCCGCCGAGCGACGGGTACCCCGGGGCGGTGCCCGCATCTTCTAAGCGCTTGGCCGCAGGTTCGAGTCCTGCCGGGGGCAGTCTCCGCCCTCCCGTCCGGGAGGGCTTTTTGCTGGTCAGAGCGGGTTTTGCTGACCACGACGAGGCCCTGGACGCCCTCTTGATGATCAAGGGCAGACTCCGGGGCTGTCCGGCTGTCACCGGGTTCTCGCGGGCGGCCGATCGAGTACGTACCGAAGTTCTCGACCTGAAGAAGATCAGCCAGCGCCGAGCGTCTCCGACCCTGGGAGATCACCCGCCGCTTCGAGCCGTCGGTCGTGCGGGCCGGAGGGCCGTGCCGGTTCGGGCACTCATGTCGCCGAGCCCCGGCAGCGGGTGCGGGTGCGGGTGCGGGTGGTCAGTTCGTACGGACGACGTACGGTTTCCCGGCCGATGGCAGGCACGTGCGGCTGTCCACGAGTTGGGAGCCGTACGGTTTCACCGCCGGCACAGGGGCTACTCCTCCTCGCCGGGGAGGGCCTCGGGACGGTGGAGCGGTCAGTTCGACGTGGTCGCGTGGAGTTCCAGTTCGTGGCGTGCCTCGCGTAGGAGCAGGGTTTCCAGGTGGTGCAGTCTGGTGATCAGTGGGTCGCCGGGATCGAGCACGCGGTGGGCGTGGCCGGTCAGGGAGTCGTTGACGGACGGGGTCGACCAGGCGAAGAGGAGGCGGTACAGGGCCTCGCTGCTCTCCTGCGGGTCGGGGGCCATGCGCAGGCCGAGCCAGTCCCGGTCCGTCCAGTGCCCCAGCAGGGCGGCGAACGTGTCGAGGCAGTGCCGCTTGACGGCGGAGCCGCTGACGCCGAACGCGTCGGAGTCCAGGCGTGCCAGCAGGTCCGCGTACAGTTCGGGCATACCGAGTCCCAGCACTCGGGCGCCCGCGTAGGCCCAGCGGTCCGAGCCCGTGCCGCCGCCGTTCGCCTCCCAACGGGGGCTCCACAGCGCCTTGACGAAGTCGGCGCGCGCCGCGTCGCCGTGCAGGGCGATGCCCAGGAACAGGCCGCCGTTGCAGTCCGTGGACGCGCCGTCCTCTCCCCACTCGACGAGTCTCGCCGGCCACGACGGATCGCCCGTCTTCGTGGCGAGGGCCGGCAGGAACTCGGGGAACAGGCTGGCGCCGGCGTGGTGTTCCAGGGCCTCCGCGATCTCCGTCCGCAGTCCCCGGCACGACAGGTGCAGCAGTCCCAGGCAGGCGCTGCGCGAGGCGTGGTACAGGCCCTCGACGTGTTCCCAGAGGATGCGCTCGGCGGACTCGCACCCCAGGTAGCCGACGGCGTGCAGCACTTCGGGCGGTACGTCCTCGCGTAGCCGGCCCGCCTCGATGCTCGCCTCCAGGAGACGGTCGGCCATGGCGAGGTCTCCGTGCCGGGCGAAGACGGGCACCAGGTGATCCCGTTGCGCGGGGGCGTCGAGGAACACCGGGAGCAGCGCCTCGGCGTCGGCCCCGGAGCCGTACCGCAGCACGACGTGCACGGCCATCGCCTCCCAGCGCCAGTCCACGGTCGCCGGGTCGGCCGCGTGCCGGTCGAGCAACTGCCGCGTCGCCCACGAGATCGCCACGGTGACAACCGCCTCACGGTCGGGAAGATCGGGAAGATCCTGTGCAGCAGGAAGCGTAGGGGGCGGTCGTGGGGGTGACGGTGACTGTGCCCGCCTCGGGCGGACGGGCCACGCCTCCGTCGCCGGCTCGGTACCGTGGCCGGATGGTCCCGGCCCGGGTTCACCGCGACGAAAGGCATGCCGTATGCCCGTGAGCAGCACTCCCGCCGAGCTGGTCGTGCGTCCCGTCGGGTGGGTGATCGGGGGGCGGAAGGAGGTCCGGGACGACGAGTGGGGCGACGTGACGTCCGTGGTCCGGCTGGACGCCGACCGCTTCGGGCCCGGCGCCGTCGCCGGTCTGGACGCGTTCTCGCACCTCGAGGTCGTCTACCACTTCGACCGCGTGCCGCCGGACCGGATCGAGACGGGCGCCCGCCATCCGCGCGGCAACGCCGACTGGCCCGCCGTCGGCATCTTCGCCCAGCGCGGCAAGAACCGCCCCAACCGGCTCGGCGTCTCCCGCTGCCGCCTGCTGCGCGTGACCGGACTCGACCTGCACGTCCAGGGACTGGACGCCGTCGACGGCTCGCCCGTGCTCGACGTCAAGCCGTACATGGCCGAGTTCGGCCCCCAGGGCCCCACCAGCCAGCCCGGCTGGGCCACCGAGCTGATGCGCGACTATTACTGACGTTCGGACGTGCTGAGGTGCATCGGAAAGGGGTTCCCGTGCGGCTGCGGTGTGCTGTGCTCGACGATTTCCAGAAGGTGGCGACACAGCTTGCCGACTGGTCCGCGGTGGCCGACCGGGTGGACGTCGTCAGCTTTCCGGAGCACTTCGACGGTCTGGACGAACTCGCCCTCGCCCTGGCCGACTTCGACATCGTCGTCACGCTGCGCGAACGTGTCCCCTTTCCGGCGGAGCTGTTCGCGCGGCTTCCCCGGCTGAAGCTGCTCGTCGCCTCCGGCATGCGCAACAGCGTCATCGACCACGCCGCCGCCGAGGCGCACGGCGTCACCGTCTGCGGCACCGGGAGTTCCCCGACGCCGCCCGTGGAGCTGACCTGGGCGCTGCTGCTGGGCCTCGCCCGCGGGATCGTCACCGAGAACGCGGCCCTGCGCTCGGGCGGCCCCTGGCAGAGCACGGTGGGCGCCGACCTGCACGGCCGCCGGCTCGGGCTGCTCGGTCTGGGGAAGACCGGCAGCCGGGTCGCCCGGGTCGGCCTCGCCTTCGGCATGCGTGTCAGTGCCTGGAGCCGGCATCTCACCCAGCAGCGTGCCGACGAGGTGGGAGTCGAACTGGCCTCCTCCATGGAGGAGTTGCTGGCCGGCAGTGACTTCGTCTCCGTGCACCTCGTCCTCGGCGACCGCACCCGTGGCCTGCTCGGTCCCGCCGAGCTGGCTCTCATGAAGCCCACCGCCTATCTGGTCAACACCTCGCGTGCCGCGATCGTCGACCAGGACGCGCTGCTGGCCGCCCTGCACGAGGGCCGCATCGCCGGCGCCGGCGTCGACGTCTTCGACACCGAGCCCCTGCCCGCCGGCCACCCGATGCGCACCGCCCCGCGCCTGCTCGCGACTCCTCACCTGGGCTACGTGTCGCGCGCGAACTACGAGACGTACTACGGCCAGGCCGTGGAGGACATCCGGGCCTTCCTGGACGGGGCACCGGTACGGCGGCTCGGCTGACCCCGACGGTCTCCCCTCCTCTGTCTCCCTCCCCCGGCCCCGTCACGCGGCCGAAAGGGGTGACGCAGCGGGAAATGGCGTGACCAGCCGTCAGCGGCGGCGTTGAACGGGAAGTGCGGCGGCGAGAGGTGCCGGCGCACTTACCGAGTCATAAGGAGAACGTGATGTCTCGCATCGCGAAGGCAGCCGCTGTCGCGCTCGGCACGGGCGCCGTGGTCCTCAGCGGGACCGGCCTCGCCATGGCGGACGCCGGTGCCGAAGGCGCGGCCGTCGGCTCCGGCGGCGTGCTGTCGGGGAACGTCATCCAGGTACCCGTCGACACCCAGATCAACTTCTGCGGGAACACCATCAGCGGTGCCGGCCTGCTCAACCCGGCCTTCGGCCAGGTCTGCGTCAACGACGGCGGCCACCACAAGAAGCACAAGGACCACAAGGAGCACAAGGAGCACAAGGAGCACAAGGACGGCCACAAGGGCTACGGCGGCTGACGTACGCATCGCCCGCACCCGCGCACGGCTCCGTCCGCGCGCACCCGGAGCCCCGGCACCTCGAGCGCCGGGGCTCCGCCCGTCCACAGGCGCGCCCCCGTCCGCAGGGCAGGCGCACCGCACCGCGCCTCACGCGTACCGGTAGATCCCGCTGACGTCCTCCAGTTCGTCCGGCGTGATGTCCCACGGCGGCATCCTCTGGTTCCGGGCGATGACCCGCTCGTGCTGTGCGTCGCCGGGTCCGGGCGGCTCGGCCGGCAGGTAGCGGGCGCCGGGGTGGCGGCGCTGCCAGCGGGTCCACTGCAGGTCGACGAAGGCGTGGTGCAGCCAGAAGACGGGGTCGTTGACGGAGGCGCCGCCCAGCATGACCCCGCCCACCCACCGGTGCACGCGGTTGTGGTTGCGCCAGGAGGCGCTGCCCCGGCCGGTCCCCCACCCCTCCAGCCTGTTGCGGAACCCACTGGTGACCGTGGAGTCCCAGGGCGCGGTGTCGTAGACCGGGTCGTCGAGCGCCCGTTCCAGCTCACCGCTGGTCGGCAGCTCCATCGGGTCGCGGGCGCGTCCGAGGTCGCGGGTGAGGAACGCGCCGTCGGTCACGCCCTCCGTGAGGGTCCAGTTGCCCTCCGCGTAGGCGAACGGCCCGGTCGTCACCCGGCGGTCCGAACGACGTCCGTCGCCGCCGAGGAGGTCCGCGGTCCAGGGCACCGACGTCTTCGTACGGTCGCGGGTCCAGTCCCAGTACGGCACCGTGACCGACGGGTCCACCCGGCGCAGCGCCCGTTCCAGTTCGAGCAGGAACATGCGGTGCCAGGGCAGGAAGGAGGGCGCCATGTGGGCGGTGCGCAGGCCGTCGTCGCCGTCGGCGGTGTAGTACTCGAGGTGCGTCCGCACGAACTCGTCGTACTCTCCCCGCCGTTTGACCTCCAGCAGGGCCTGTACGAACCGTCGGCGCTCGTCGGGCGTGAGCGTGCTGACGTCCTTACGCAGGTACGCCATGAGCGTCCCCCGTGTGCCGGTGGTCCTCGCTGATCGGCCCTGGCGCCAGGTCGCGCAGCCGCTCTCCGGGGCCGAGTTCGTCGACGGCCCCGCGGGCCGCGTCGAGGGGCGTGGGGTACGAGCGGTAGTGGTCGACCATGCTCAGCCAGGTCCCGTCGGCGCGGCGCATCAGGTGCAGCGGGCGGCCGTCCACGGTCACCTGCCACTCGGCCGCGTCGCCGCGGCCGCCGTCGGCGGCCGCACCGAGCGGGTTTCTGACGCCGCGGATACGGCGGCCCCGGTACGTCTCGTCGAACAGGGTCGCCTCGGGCTCCTCGGGGCCCGGTCGTGTGTGCGGGGGACGGGAGGCGGCTACGACGGGGGCCAGCGCGAGGACGACGGCCGGGGCGAGCAGCCCGCGCAGCACCTCCCGCCGGGTGCCGCCGTCGGGCCCGCCTCTCGCCCACTCCTTCGCTGCGGGGCGGTTCCCCGCCGGTACTTCGCCGACGCCGACGACCATGGCTCGCTCCTCGTCCGTTTCAGGTGTCCACAGCGGTAACCGTCGATGGCCCCGCGCGGTCACCGTCGGACGGCCTCGGGAGTGAACCGGTGCGGCTACCGGCCCGGGCCGAGGCCCAGTTCGGCGGCCGGCGTCGACTGCAGGGCCGGGGTGACGACGTCCGTCCGGGGGACCTTCAGGTCCGGCAGGCCGACGCTGCCGGCATCGCGAGGGTGCGGCGGGGTCAGCGGGGCGTCCGGGGACAGTCCCGGTGTCAGCGTGTGCAGGCCGGCGGCGGGGGCCTCGACGGTGAGGTGGTCGAAACCGTCGTCGAGCGCGTGCGGCAGGGGCGTGCGCATCCCCAGACCGGGCAGCCCGCCGCTGACCGGCACCTGCGGGACCGCCCGCTCGGGGACGATGCGGCCCCGGACGTGCCGCGGGCCCTGGGGCTCGCCCGTCACGGGCACCGGGATCTCTCCGCCGATCTCGGGAAGCTTCGTGCCGAGGGACTGCTCGGCACCCCTCAGCGGTACGGGGACGGGGACCGCGGCGGCCGGGGTCGCGACGGCGGCGCCCACGGCGGCCGCGACACCCGTGACGACAGCGGCAAGGGTTCCTCGGGCGATCGGCTTCATCTCGGCTGCGGTTCCTTTCGGAAGGCGGCGGGCTGCGGATGCGTACGGGGTAACGAGGCGGCCGGGGCCGTCGGCGCACGATTCCCCCGTCCGCCGCAGCCGTCGGCAGCGGCAGCGGCAGCGGCAGCGGCAGCGGCAGCGGCAGCGGCAGCCGGGCGTTCCCGGGATGTCGCCGTCAGTCGCCCGACGTCAGTCGCCCGACGTCAGTCGCCCGACGTCAGTCGCCCGACGTCAGTCGCCGTCAGTCACGCGGGTCGCGGGTCGCGGGCTGCGGGCCGGCAGGACGACGTGGGCCGCCGCGTTCAGGGTTTCCTCGGCGCCGGCGAACGCGGCCAGCGCCTCGGGCGCGACGGCCTTGCCGGGCTCGGCCCGCGGCCAGGGGCGCGTGGTGAACAGGAAGTAGGCGTAGCCGCGTTCGGCGACCGCGGCGAGCCACTCCCGCGGCGGCAGGCACCGGGCGCTGAAGCCGACCATGGTGACGACGGCCTGGTCGCCCTCGACGACCAGACCGACCGGCAGGTCCGGTCTGGCGGCGCCGTCGACGACGTCCCCGTCGGCGGGCAGGCCGTTGTCCTCCAGCAGCCGCTCGACGGCGGCCGTCGCGGCCTGGGGGCCGCCCGGGACGTCCCCGAGGGAGTAGGCGAGCAGGTAGGGCATGTCGCCGTCGGGCGCCTCGGCGCTCCATGCCATCACCACGAGCGTGCCCGGGTCGGCCGCACGGGAGGCGTGGTTCTCGCGTGGGGCCGAGGTCACCGCGCTCCCCTGCCGCCGGCCCCGGACCCGGCCCCGGACGCAGACCCGGCCCCGGACCCGGACCCGGCCGGGCGTCTCGCGACCGACCCGGTGACGGCCCGCTCCGCGTCCCCGCGGACGAGGGGCCGACGCGGCGGCGCCTCAGCGTCCCAGCGGGAGACCACCGAGGAGTCCCTTGTCGTTGAGCGTGTTGGTGGTGGACCGCACGGTGTGGAGCACGGAGTCCTTGTTCTCGGTGTTCAGAGCGTTCGACCGGTGGTGCAGCGGCGTCGCGTCGACGGGGTCGATGCGGCCCTTGGTGAGCGTGTTCACCGCGCCGTTGAGGCTGGTGGGCGTCACGTCGGCGGCGTTCTGGGCGTACGCGGGCGCGGTGGCGCCGGCGAGGGCGAGGGTACCGGCGACGACGGCGGCGGCTTTCAGGGACTTCATCGGGATCCTTTCTTCGGCGACACATGGCGCCGGCGGGAACGGTGGCGCCATGCCTAACGACTCCCGGCCACGCCGGAAACCCCGGGCACGGAGACTTTCCGCGGTCCACCCGAACGAGCGGCCCACGTCAACGGCGTGACGCCCCGTCCGGTACGGACGTGACGCCCCGACGCTCCTTCCGGTACGACGCCTCGCCCGGTACGGGCTTGACGCCTCGCCCGGTACGGGCTTGACGCCCCGTCCGGTACCGGCGCGCCGACATCCGCCCGTGCACGACGCACGCCGGCCGCCCTCCCGATGCTTCTCGGGCGGGCGGCCGGCCAGGCGTGGCGCGCCGTGCGGCGCGCGGCAGCAGGCGTCGGCGTCGGCGTCAGCCGTTGAAGCACTTGTTGCCGAACGCGGGGTTCAGCAGACCGATGAAATGACCGGTGTTGCCGCAGAAGTTGAGCTGCGTGTGGTGCGGGTGCTGCACCAGGTTGCCCGACAGGAAGCCCGGGGAGTGCAGCGCGGCGCCCTGCGCCTCGGAGTCGGCGGAGGCGATACCGGCGGTGCCGGCGACGGCCGCGACGGCGGCGGAGGTGAGGACCAGGCCCTTCGCGATACGGGACATGGAGAGGTGCTCCTTGGGATTGACGCAGACATCCGGGCGGACGTGCCCGACGCCGTGTCAACGCTCGGGCGTCCAGGCGGGTTGTGCCGCCACTTGAGTGATCTGACGGAGAGCCGGACTCGACCCTTACGACGCACTTGTCGGGTTTGAAAGGGTTTATACGCATAATGGCTGGAGTCGTCGGCCTCGCCCACGAGTCGCCGGCCTCCCTACGCATCCCTGTAGCCCGCACTTCGCACTCGCTTTTCCCGAGTTCCTCGAATCCCGAAAGGGCCATGCCGGTCATGCGCAATTCCCCGGGTCCGCTGCTGCGCCGTGCAACGGTGGGCGTTCTCGTCCTCGGAGCGCTGTGCGCTCCCGTCTGCGCCGCCGCGCCGACCGCACCCCCCGCCCCCGAGGCCGAGCGGCTGGCGTTCACCGAGCGGTACCGCGCGGTGCAGCACGGCGGCATCGTCCGCGCGGCCAACGCGACCATCAGCTGCCGCGTCGTAGCTCCTCCGGACGCCGAGCCCGACTGTCCGGCGGTGCGCCAGGGCGGCACCGCGGTCAACGGCGACTTCGACATGTTCTACGTCGACGTCGACAGCGACCCGAACACCTACAACTCCTCCAGCGCCGAGGTCCGCCTGCCGAAAGGCGCCCGGGTGTCGTACGCGCGCCTGTACTGGGGCGGCAACCTCCGGGTGGGCGAGCAGAAGCCGCCCGCGGACAACGGACGGGTGCTGATCGCCGAGCCCGGCGGCGAGTACAAGGAGGTGCTCGCCGACTCGGTCGTCGGTCACCGGGTGGCCCGGGGCGCGGACGCCTTCCAGGCCTCGGCGGACGTCACCCGGCTGGTCCGGGACAGCGGCTCGGGCATGTGGACCGTGGCCCAGGTCAACACGGCCATGGGGAAGTCGTCGGCCGGGGCGTGGGGCGGCTGGACGCTGGTGGTGGCGTACGAGAACCCGGCGGAGCCGCTGCGCCGGCTCGCCCTGTGGGACGGCTTCGAGCCGCTGGACCCCAAGGCCGGCCGGGAGGTCCGGCTGCGCGACACGGGGTTCGCGAAGAACGCCTCCGGCCGGGCCGGGCTCGTCACCTACGACGGCGACCGCGGCATCACCGGCGACACGCTGACCGTGACGGCCGGCGGCTCGCCGGCCACGCCGCTGACGGACGCCGCCAACCCGCGCGACGACGTGCTGAACTCGACGATCTCCGAGCCGGCCGCGGTCCGGTCGAGGCGCGTGCCGTCGTACGCCAACACCCTCGGCTACGACTCCGACGTGTTCGACCTCGGGAAGGCTCTGCGGTCCGGCGGTGACGGGCTCGCCTTCCGGCTTCGCTCCCCGCGGGACGTGGTGTGGGCGGGCGTGCTCTTCGCCGCCGTCGACGCACCACGGTGAGGCGCGTTCCCGCCCGCAGCCCCCGGCGCCACCCGTGAGCGAGGTATTCGCGCAATGCACCTGTCAGCAACCGCCCCGCGCACCCGGGTCCTGCACGTCACCCAGCCGGTGGACGGCGGGGTCGCCAGGGTCGTGACGGACCTGGCGCGGGCCCAGCTCGCGGCCGGCCTGCACGTCACGGTCGCCTGCCCCGACAGCCCGCTCGCCGCCGGGCTGGCCTCGCTGGGCGCCGACGTACGGCGCTGGCAGGCGACCCGCTCGCCGGGGCCGGCCCTCGGCCGCGAGGTACGGCGGCTGTCCCGCCTGATCGAGGACGTGCGGCCGCATCTGCTGCACGCGCACAGCGCGAAGGCGGGCCTGGCCGGACGGCTCGCGGTGCGCGGGCGGATCCCGACGGTGTTCCAGCCGCACGCCTGGTCGTTCGAGGCGGTCGGCGGGATCACCGCGGCGCTCGCGCTGAAGTGGGAGCGCTGGGGGGCGCGTTGGGCCTCCCGGGTGGTGTGCGTGAGCGACGCGGAACGGGCGACCGGGGTACGCGCCGGGGTCGCCGCCCGGTGGAGCGTCGTACCGAACGGGATCGACCCGGGGCGTTGGCGTCCGGCCGCCGTGGACATCGTGCGCGCCGCGCTGCTGCCGGGCGTCGATCCGGCGGCCCCGCTCGTCGTGTGCGTCGGGCGGCTGTGCCGGCAGAAGGGCCAGGACGTCCTGCTCGACGCGTGGCACGCCGTGCGGAAGCGGGTGCCCGAAGCCCGTCTGGCGCTCGTCGGGGACGGTCCCGACCGGGCGTCGCTCGCCTCCCGCGCCCCCGGCTCGGTGCTGTTCGCCGGTGCCGTCGCCGACACCGTCCCCTGGTACCAGGCCGCCGACCTGGTCGTGCTGCCGTCGCGCTGGGAGGGCATGGCGCTCGCCCCGCTGGAGGCGATGGCGTGCGGGCGGCCGGTGGTCATGACGGACGTGGACGGCGCCCGGGAGAGCCTGCCGCCGGAGCTCGTGCCCTGCTGCCTGGTGCCACCCGAGGACCCGGCGGCGCTCGCCGGGGCGGTCACCGGACTGCTGCTCGACCCGCTGCTGCGCGAGTCGCTCGGGGACCGGGGGCGCCTCCACGTCCTGTCCACGCACGACGTGCGGCACGCGGCCGAAGCGGTGACGGACGTGTACCGCGACCTCCTCGGAGTCGCGCCCGCCGCCGAGCGGACCAAGCCTGCCGCCGTGCAGGCGGGGCCTGCCGCCGGAAGGGCGGGGCCCAGCGTCAAGGGGGCGGAGCCCGGAGCCAAGGAGGCTGGGCCCGGAGCCAAGGAGGCGGGGCCCAGCACCCGGCAGGCGGGACCCACCGCCGAGGGGGTGAGGTACGGAACCGAGAGGGCGATGCCCGGCGCCGAGCAGGCGGAGCCCGGCGACAAGGCAGCGCGGCCCACCACCCGACAGACAGGCCCCACCGGGGGAACAGGGCACGCAGCCACGAGGGCAAAGCCCGGCACCCAGCAGTCAGGGCCCACCGCCGAGGCGGCAGGGCACGAAGGCAAGAGGGCGATGCCCGGCGACAAGGAGGCGCGGCCCAGCGGCGTACAGGCGGGGGCTGTCGCCGAGGAGGCGGGGGCTGTCGCCGAGGAGGCGGGGGCTGTCGCCGAGGAGGCGGGGGCTACCGCCGTGCAGGCGAGACCTGCCGCCGTACGGGCGGGGTCCGCCGCCGTACAGGCGGGGCCCGCCGCAGAGGAGGCGGAGGCCGCCGTTGAAGGGGTGGGGCCCGGTGTGGGCCGGGACGGCCCGCACGCGAACCGAACGACCCACAGCGTCGAGCCCACCGAGTGCAGGGAGTCCATTCACTCGTGACCGCGGAAAGCACCGTCCCCTCCCCCGGTGGCCAGCCACGGGACCCGGGATCCTCCCCGCTCTCGCTCCTGCCGCCGCCGCCCGGCGCCGCCGCCGGCCCCCGTCTCCCCGCCCGCCGCGCGTCGGCGCGGCCCGCCTCGCCCGTGCCGTTGCTCGCCGTGGACCTCGCGGCGGCGACGCTCGGCGCGGCCGTGCTCGCCGACACCCGGCACCCCCTGCTGCTCGCCGCCCTGCTGCTGGCCGGGACGCTGTTGCTGCGCCCGCGCCCGCCCCGGCCGGTGACCGGCGTCCTGGACGAACTGCCCGCCGTCTGCGGCCGGATCGCGGTGGCCTGGACGACGCCGGCGGCGCTCGTGGCGGCGTACGCCCCGTGGCACGCGCTGTCCGCGCGCACCCTGCTGCTGGGCTTCCTGCTCCAGTCGGCGGTGGCCTGCGCGGGCCGCGGTCTGGTGCACTGGCGGCGGCGCGTCGCGCTGCTGCGCCGGCCGCACGCCGCCCTGGTGGTCGGCCCGGCGCCGACCGCGCGGCGGGTGGCGACCGCCGTCCTGCGCCACCCCGGCTGCGGGGTGCAGCCGGTGGGCATCGTGGCCGAGGAGTCCGACGGCGCGGACGGGCTGCCGGTGCTCACGACGGGCGAGGAAGTGCAGCGGGCCCTCATCCAGAACGGTGTGCGGGACGTCCTGACCGTGCACCCGTCGGTGCGGACCCAGCACGGGCCGCTGCTGGTGGCGCTCGCCGAGTCGGGATGCGCGGTGTGGGAGGTCGACGCGGACTCCCCGGCGTACGCGAGCCGGGAGCAGGTCGCCGGGTTCGCCTGCCGGCGGCTCGACCTCGGTTCGCGGCGGCGGCGCGGCGACGTGGGCAAGCGGATGCTGGACGTGACGGTGTCGGGGACCCTGCTCCTGCTGGTCAGCCCGCTGCTGCTGGTGTGCGCGGTGGCGCTGCGGATCGGCGAGGGCCCCGGCGTGGTCTTCCGGCAGGAACGCATCGGCAGGGACGGCCGCCCCTTCACGCTGCTGAAGTTCCGCACCCACCGCCCGGCCGACGAGCACGAGTCCGCGACCCGGTGGAGCGTGGCGGGCGAGGAGCGCATGTCGTGGTTCTGCCGGTTCCTGCGGCGCACCTCGCTGGACGAACTGCTCCAGCTGTGGAACGTCTTCCTCGGCGACATGAGCCTGGTCGGCCCGCGCCCCGAACGCCCCTATTTCGTCGCGCAGTTCAGCGAGGCCTACCCCGGCTACGCGGCCCGCCACCGGATGCGGGCCGGCATCACCGGGCTCGCCCAGATCAACGGTCTGCGCGGTGACACCTCGATCGAGGACCGGGCCCGCTTCGACAACGCCTACATCGACAACTGGTCGCTGTGGCAGGACGTCTGCATCCTGCTGCGCACGGCTGTCGCCATCGTGCGTCCCACCGGGAGCTGAGCCGATGAGCCTGGTCCTGCCCCTCTCCCTGCCCCGGGTGCGCTCGCTGGCCCCCCTGCTGTCGGTGCCGGCGGTGATCGCCGTGCTCGCGCTGCCGTCCGGGCCGGGCGGCGAGGGCGGGGCCCGCCCCGCCGACGCGCTCTCCGGGCTGGTGGTCGCCCTCTGCGCGATCGGTCTCGTACGGCAGCGCCGGCGGCCCCTGACGCCTACCGCCGGGGTCGTGCTGGGCCTGCCCGTGCTCGGCCTCGCGGTCGCCGCGGCGGGGGCCGCGTCGGCGGACGCCGGGATCACCGGACTCGGCCGCTACCTCCAGGTCTTCGTGCTCGTCCCGGCGGCCGTCCTGCTGCTGATCCGCGACCGGCGCGACTTCCGGCTGCTGGCCTGGACGCTGGTGGCGTTCGCCGGGTGGCAGGGGGCGGTCGGCGTGCACCAGTACGTCACCGGGACCGGCGCCTCCTACCAGGGCGAGGACATCCGGGCCGTGGGCACCTTCGGGGCGACGGACGTGATGGGCATGGCGACGGTCGTCTCCTTCGGGCTGGTGAGCGCGCTGGGTCTGGCGCTGGGCCGGGGCCCGGTGCGGCAGCGGGCGGTGGCGGCCGGGTGCGCGGCGGCGCTGGTCCTGCCGCTCGCGCTGTCCTTCAGCCGGGGGGCGTGGATCGCGACGGCGGCCACCTGCTGTGTGCTGCTCGTGCTGTCCGGGCTGCGCCGGGCGCTGCGGGTGGGTGCGGCCCTGGTCGCCGCGGGCGTGGTCCTGGTGGGCGGGTTCGGGGCCGGTACGACGCCGCTGCAGGAGCGCATCGGCAGCATCGCGCAGGTCACCGACGCACCCGACCAGTCGGTCGTCGACCGGTACACCATGTGGGCGGCGGCCGTGGACATGTGGCGCGAGCACCCGCTGACCGGCGTGGGGCTGAAGGGCTTCCCCGACTACCGGGACGCGCACGCCTCGCTGGCGCTGTCGTCGGCCAGCGACACGGAGGGCGCGGGGGCCGCGTTCCGCAGGCAGCCGCTGCTGTCCCCGCACAACATGTACCTGCTGGTGCTGGCCGAGCAGGGTCTGCTCGGGGTCCTCGCCCTGGTCGGGAGCTGGCTGGCGTTGCTGGTGTGCGGGCTGCGGGGACTGCGGCGGGCGCGCGGACACGGCGGCGGGCTGGACTGCGCCCTCGTCGCGTGCGGGCTGCTGGTCTGGCAGCTGGTCGACTTCGCGTACGCCGACATCGGCGGGCCGTCGACGGTACTGACGGCGGTGTGCTTCGGGCTGGTGGCGTGGTGGGCGCTGGCCGACGGCGGCGCGGCAGGCACCGCGCCGGACGCGCCGGCCCCGGCACCGGCCGAGGAGGCGGCCGCCCGATGACGCCGACGCCGCCCCCCGCCCCGCGCACCCCCACCGCCCTGCACGCCCCCGCCCCGGCCACCGCCCCCGCCCCCGCCCCCGCCGACCAGCACGCCCCCGGCCAGGCGGGACCGGAGGCCGCCCCGGCCCCGCCGGCCTCTGCCGACTCTCTCGACTCTCCTGGCTCTCTCGACTCTCAGACTTCTCCGGATTCGCCAACCCCGCCTGTCTCTTCCGCTTCCTCCGCTTCCTCCGCTTCTTCCGCCTCCTCCGCCTCCTCCGCCTCCTCCGCCTCCCATGTCTCCCGCCGTTTCCTCGCCAAGGCCGCACTTCTCACCGCAGCGCTGTCCGTCGCCGGGGCGCTGCTCGGGCTGGTGCGGGACCAGGCGCTGGCGCGGCTGTTCGGGGCCGGCAGTGAGACGGACGCGTTCCTGGTGGCCTGGACGGTGCCGGAGTTCGCCTCCACGCTGCTCATCGAGGACGGGCTGGCCTTCGCGCTGATCCCGGCGTTCAGCCTGGCCCTGGCCCGCCGCGCGCAGGGCGCTCCCGGCGACCCGGTGCGCGCCCTGGTCGCCGCCACGCTGCCCCGTCTGTCGCTGGCCCTGATCGCGGTGTCCGCGCTGCTCGTCGGCACCGCTCCCTACCTTGTCCGGGTCCTCGCCCCGGGCCTGCCCGACCCCGCCCTCGCCGTGGACTGCACCCGGCTGACGGCGACCTGCGTGCTGAGCTTCGGCCTGGCCGGGTACTGCAGCGCGGCCCTGCGGGCGCACCGCCGCTTCCTGGCCCCGGCGACGATCTACGTGGCCTACAACACCGGCATCATCGCCGGGATGCTCGTCCTCGGCGGGCGCTGGGGCGTGCGTTCGGCGGCGGCCGGGGTCGCGGCGGGCGGCTGCCTCATGGTGGCCGCGCAACTCCCGGCGCTGTGGCGGCAGTTGCGCGGACAGGCACCGGCCGGCGGCGCCGCGGCGGACGAACCGCGTCCGATGGACCTCGCCCTCGTCGGCTCCGTCCTGTTCTTCGCGCTGTGCCGCCAGTCCCAGACGCTCGTGGAACGCTTCTTCGCCTCGCACCTCCCGGCCGGCGCCATCTCGCACCTGAACTACGCCCAGAAGGTCGCCCAGATGCCCATGGTGCTGTCGCTGATGCTGTGCACGGTGACCTTCCCGGTCGTCGCCCGCGCCCTGGCCGACGGCGACACCGGGCGGGCCCGCGACCGGGTGGAGCGGGACATCGCGCTGGCCGCGTGCCTGGTGCTGCTCGGCACCGCCACGGTGCTCGCCTGCGCGCCCCAGATCGTCGAACTCCTCTTCCAGCGCGGCGCGTTCACGGCGAGGGACACGGCGGCCACGGCCGGCGTGATGCGCGTGTACGCCCTCGGCCTGCTCGGCCAGACCCTGGTCGGCGTGCTGGTCCGCTCGTACTTCTCGGCGGGCCGTCCCACCTGGTACCCGGCCGGCGCCATGGGCGCGGGCATCCTGCTCACCTCGGGTCTGGGCGCCGCGACCGTGGAGGTCTGGGGCGTGTGCGGCATCGCCGTCGCCAACGCGGCCGGCATCACCCTCACCGCCGCCCTGCTGCTGGCCGGCCCGGCCGGCGGCCCCCGGGGCGTGCCGATCCGCGGCCGGCTGGTGCTGGCCGGGCTCGGCAGGCCGGTGTGCGCCGCGCTGGCCGCGGCGGCGGCCGGCGCCCTGACCGCGCACGGCATCGGCTCCCCCCTGCCCGCACTCGTCACCGGCGCGGCCGTCGTGGCCGCCGTCTTCGTCCTGCTCGGCCGGGCCCTGGACGTCCAGGGCATCGAACCCGCGCTCCGTCTCGTCCGTTCCGCCACCCGGAGGCTCACCGATGGCCGTACCCGTTGACTCCCCCGACACCGGCAGACGCCTCGCCGCGGGCCCCGTCCCGTGGGTGGCGATGTACCACTCCGTGGGCGACTGCTCGGACGACCCGTACCGGATCACCGTGACGCCCGAGCGGCTCCGGGCGCAGCTGCGCTGGCTGCGCCGGCGGGGACTGCGGGGCGTCGGCATGACCGACCTGCTGGCCGCCCGCGCCCGGGGCCAGGGTCGCGGCCTGGTCGGGCTGACCTTCGACGACGGGTACGCCGACTTCGTCGACACGGCCCTGCCGCTGCTCCGGCGCTTCGACTGCGGCGCCACCCTGTTCGTCCTGCCCGGCCGGCTCGGCGGGGACAACGCCTGGGACCCGCTGGGCCCGCGCAAGCCCCTGCTGACCGCCGACGGCATCCGGCAGGCGGCCGCCGCGGGCGTGGAGATCGGCTCGCACGGCCTCACCCACGTCGACCTCACCCGGGCGGACGACGCCACCCTCGCCGCCGAGGTCCGCGACAGCCGTTCGCTGCTGGCGGAGCTGACGGGCGCCCCGGTCGCCGGTTTCTGCTATCCGTACGGCACCGTCGACCGGCGCGCGGTGGCCGCCGTGCGGGACGCCGGATACGCGTACGCCTGCGCCATCGACCCCGGCCCGCTCACCGGCCCGCACGCCCTGCCCCGCGTCCACATCGGCCAGAACGACACCGCCGTGCGCCTCTTCCTCAAGCACCGGCTGCACCGCCTGCGCCGCCGCCCCGTCGGGGGGCTGTGACATGCGGGCCCTCCACGTCATCACCGGGCTCGGCGTCGGCGGCGCCGAACAGCAGCTGCGGCTGCTGCTGCGGCACCTGCCCGTGGACTGCGACGTCGTGACGCTGACCAACCCGGGCGCGGTCGCCGACGGGCTGGCCGCCGACGGGGTGCGGGTGGTGCACCTCGGCATGGCCGGCAACCGCGACCTGGCCGCGCTGCCGCGCCTGGTGCGGTTCATCCGCGCGGGCGGCTACGACCTCGTGCACACCCACCTCTACCGCGCCTGCGTCTACGGCCGGCTCGCGGCGCGCCTCGCGGGTGTCCGCGCGATCGTCGCCACCGAGCACTCGCTGGGCGACTCGCAGATGGAGGGGCGCCGGCTCAGTGCCGGGGTGCGCGGGCTGTACCTGGCCAGCGAGCGCCTCGGCCGCCGGACCGTCGCCGTCTCCCCCACGGTCGCCGAGCGGCTCAGGCGCTGGGGCGTGCCGGCGCCGCGCATCGAGGTCGTCCCCAACGGCGTCGACCTGGCCCGCTTCCGCTTCGACCCGGCCCGGCGCCACCGCACCCGCCGGCGTCTCGGGCTGCCGGAGGACGCCCATGTCGTCGGCGGCATCGGCCGGCTCACCGCCGGCAAGCGCTTCGGCGTCCTGGTCCGCGCGCTGGCGCAGCTGCCGCCCGACCACTGGCTGGTGCTGGTCGGCGGCGGGCCGGAGGAGAACGTCCTGCGGCGCACCGCCCACGAGGCGGGAGTCGCCGACCGGGTGCTGTTCACCGGCGAGCGTCCTTACGTGCCCGACGGCAGCCCCGGCCCGGACCTGCCGTCGCTGCTGTCCGCCATGGACGTGCTCGCCTCGCCGTCCCCCGAGGAGGCCTTCGGCCTGGCGGTCGTCGAGGCGCTGGCGGCCGGGCTGCCGGTGCTGTACGCGTCCTGCCCGGCGCTCGAGGACCTGCCGCCGCACGCGGCGTCCGGCGCGCGCCGGGTGCGGGGCGGCGCCGCGGAGTTCGCCGCCGCCGTGGCCGCGGCCCGCGCGCGGGACCCGGGGACGCGGGCCGTCCCCGACGCGGCCCGCCACTACTGCATCACCCGGAGCGCCGCACGGCTGATGGACGTGTACACGGCCACGGTGTCCCCGTCGTTGTCCCCCTCACTCCTGGGAGCGAGTTCCTGATGACCGACCATCCCGCCGGAGCGCGCCGCGCGGTCGCGTTCCTCCGCGGCCTGACGCCGCCGCCCTGGTCCGTACTCGCGGCCGGCGTCCTCGCCGGCGGCCTGATCGGCGGCGCGTACGGCCTCGCCGAGCCGCCCGCCTACACGGCCACCAGCTATGTCGTCGCCGTGCCGACGAAGACCGCCGACCCGGCCTCCGCGCTCGGTTTCGCGCAGGCCTACGGCCGGGTCGCCACCCAGCTGGCGGTGCTCGGGGACGCGCAGGTGTGGGCGGGCGTGCCGGTGCGGACGCTGAAGGAGAGCGTGCGGACGGCGACCTCGCCGGACGCCCCGATGGTCGCGATCACGGCCACCTCCACCCGCCCCGACCTGGCCGCCGACATGGCCAACGCCGTCTCCCGGGCGGTGACCCGGCACGCGCAGAACACCAAGGCCGACACCAACGTCACGCTGGAGTCGTTCGCCCGCGCCACCGAACCGGCCGAGCCGTCCTCGCCCTCGGCGACGGTGACGGCTCTGGTGGGCGCGAGCGCGGGCGGGCTGCTGGGCGGGCTGGTGCTGCTGGTACGGCCGCGGCAGGGGTGGAGGCAGCGGGAAGGGTCCGCCGCGGTGCCCGGTCCGGCCGTCGCCGCCGACGCCCACGGGCAGCTGTGACGTACACGACGCGGCTCGTCACCGACGAGGCCGCCTTCGCGCGGCTCGCCCCGGACTGGGACCGGCTGTACCGGCGGTGTGCGTCGGCGACCCCGTTCCAGAGCCATGCCTGGCTGCACTCCTGGTGGAGCTGCTACGGCAGGCCCGGCCGGCTGCGGCTGCTCGTGGTGCGGGACGGCGAGGACCTGGTGGCGGCCGCGCCGCTGATGCGCGTCCGGCGCCCGGTGCCCGCGCTGGTGCCGCTCGGCGGGGCGATCTCCGACTACGGCGACGTGCTGCTGGACGACGGGCACGGCGAGGCGGCCGTCGCCGCGCTGAGCGAGGCCCTGGCGGTCTGTGCCGGCACGGCGCTGATCGACCTGCGCGAGGTCCGGCCCGGCGGCGCGGCCGAGCGGGTCTACGAGCGCTGGCGCGGGCCCCGGCACCGGATGAACGACTCGCTGTGCCTGGAGCTGCCGGGCGTGCCGATGGACGAGCTGGTCGCCCGGCTGCCGTCGGCGAAGGCCCAGCGAGTGCGCGCCAAGCTGCGCAAGCTGTCCGCGCTCGGCGTCGAGCGTCATGCCGTCGGCCCGGAGGAGGTGGACAAGGCGCTGCGGCGGCTGCTGGAGCTGCACCGGCTGCAGTGGGAGGGCCGGAAGGTGACCGCCGAGCACCTGCGGCCGCGGTTCGCCCGGCACCTCGTGCGGGCGGTCGAGCCGATGGTGCGCGCCGGGGACGCGGTCGTCACCGAGTTCCGGCTCGACGACGACGTGGTGGCCGTCGACCTGACACTGCTGTCGCGGCGGCTGACCGGCGGCTACCTGTACGGCGCCCATCCGTGCCTGCGGCAGCGCAAGGCCGACGTGGCGGTGATGCTGCTCGACGCGTGCACCGAGCACGTCCGCTCCGGCACGCTGAGCCTGCTGCGCGGCGACGAGCCCTACAAGCACCACTGGCGTCCGGTACCGGTCGTCAACCGGCGGCTGCTGCTGGCCCGGCCGCACACCGCCCCGCTGCTCGCGGCGGCCGTCGGCGCGGTCGCCGCCCGGCGCCGCGGCGGGCAGCTCCTGCGGAAGTGGAGGGAACGCGATGGCGGCGGGGCGTGACCGTCCCGCCGCCGCGGGGTCACCGGTCACGCGACCACCGGTCGAGGAGCAGGCACACCTTCCCGCCGATCCAGTACTCGACCCACTCGCCGAGGTCCAGCGGCGAGCAGTCGGACAAGGGCGGCGGGGCGGTGGGCGCGGGTACGTCGGCCGGGTCGGTGGGCAGGCCGGGTACCGGGGCCGCCGGGGCCGCCGGGTCCGGGTCGCCGGTGCGGCCGGAGAGCACGGAGCGGTAGACCGCGGACGCCCTCGGGTTGGCCGGGCACTGCCACACGCCGTGCGGACAGTAGTCGCTCAGCGTGTTGTAGAGCGGTTTGTGCTCGCCCATCCAGGCGAGCATCCCTTTCATGTACCCGGCGTTGTCGCCGTTGCGGAAGAGTCCCCATTCGGGATAGGAAATGGGCTTGCCGTGGGCTTCGGCGAAATCCACGTGCTGCTGAAGTCCGTAGGGCTCTTTCACCTGCTGATCGAACGACAGTCCGGACGGCTGGTCGTACGCGTCCATGCCGATGATGTCGACCGTGTCGTCACCCGGATAGCACTCCGTCCAGGGAACGGCGTCCCGGCCGCGGGTCGGCGCGAAATCGAACCGGAATTTCTGCCCCGGCACCGAACGCATGGTGGTGACGATTCTGTTCCAGTACTTCTTCCAGGCCTCCGGATCCGGCCCGCAGCGATGGGTGTACGTGATGCCGTTCATCTCCCAGCCGAGCACGATCACCGTGTCCGGCACCCGCAGCCGCACCAGCCGCTCGGCGAGGGCCCTGAAGTGGTGATCGAACGCGCCGGCGGCGCCCTCGCGCAGCAGCGTGCGCACCTCGTCGTCGGGGACGCCGTCCTCGCTGCGCTCCAGCATGGGGACGTTCAGGACGAGCATCCGGTCGGCCTTCTCGGTGCGCCAGTCCGCCCACATGTCGAGGAAGCCGGGGGCTCCCTCGATGTTGCTCCAGCGGTCGCCGGGCAGATAGGTGTGGCCGACGCGCAGTTCGGCGCCGCCCAGCCAGTGGCTGAGCGCGGCCATGCGCGCCAGGCCGAGCGGCCCGTAGTCGAGGTAGGCGCCGAAGGCGGGGACGTCCTTGCCGCGCGGGGTCCCGACGGGCGACGGCGTGGTGGGCGACGGAGTGGTGGGCGGCGGCGTGGTGGGCGACGGAGCCTGGGACGTCGGCGCGGGAGCGGGAGGATCGGCGACCCGATCCGTTCCCGCGCCCGCGGCGACACCAGGACCCGACGCCAGAACGGCCGTCGCGGCGACCGCCGCCACGACGACGGCCGGCCGCCCGAACCGGGGGCGCCGCTGCTGTGTGGCCATTCCTGCTCCTTTCTCCGTCCTCGTGCTGCGCTGAATTTCCGTCACTGAATCTCCGCCACTGATTCTCCGTCGCTGAATTTCCGGCGCCGACCGCCCATCACTGGACTTCTGTCACTGACACTCAGTCACACGAACCGCAAGTACGCCACCGCCGCTACGGCTATCGAGTGAGAAGACACCATGCCCGCGTCGCTTTTCGACACCCGCGTGCCGGCCGTTCTGCTGCGCATCGACCGGAATCCCTTTCACCACGGCACGCTCGGCGCCGTGCGTTCGCTCGGCAGGGCGGGGATCGATGTGCACGTGGTCGCCGACACCGCGGAAAGCCCCGTGTCCCGATCGCGCTTCGTGCGCCAGATCCATCCCCCGCCACCGCCCGGCGCGTCCGCCCACGACATCTCCGTCGCGCTGCACCGGGTGGCCGCCCACATCCCGCGCCCGGCCGTCCTGATCCCGATGGACGACGCGAGCGCCCTCGCCGTGGGCCGGCTGCGCGAGGAACTCGCCCCCTCCTATCTGCTGCCCACGCTGCCCGCCACCCTGTCCGAGCGCGTCGCCGACAAGGCCGCACTGGCCGGTGTGTGCGCCGACCTGGACGTCCCCCACCCCGAGACGCACGTCCCCGACAGCCCGCGCCAGGCGGCCGCCGACGCCGGGCGGCTCGGCCTGCCGGTCGTGGCCAAGTGGAGCCGCCCCTGGCTGCTGCCCCCGGGGAGCGGTCTGCGCAGCACGGTCGTGGTCCGCTCGGCGCGGGAGGCGCGGGAGCTGTTCCTGCGCTCGGCGGAGGCGGGCAGCCGGCTGCTGCTGCAGGCCTTCCTGCCGCCCGGGCCGCACCGCGACTGGTTCTTCCACGGGTACGCCGACCGGGCGGGCGGAATGCGCGGCGGCGGGCCCGGCCTCAAGCTGCGGTCCTGGCCGCGCGGCGCGGGCCTGACGGCGGTGGGCCGCTGGACACCCAACCCGCAGGTGCAGGCGCTCTCCGAGCGTCTCACCGCCGCACTCGGCTACCGGGGCATCCTCGACCTCGACTTCCGCCGCTGCGGCACCACCGGCCGCTACCACCTGCTCGACTTCAACCCCCGCCCCGGCGCCCAGTTCCGCCTCTTCGCCGACGCGGCCGGTCTGGACGTGGTCCGTGCCCTGCACCTGGACCTGACACACCGTCCGCTGCCCCCCGGGGTGCCCGTGCCCGGGCGGGAGTTCGTGGTGGAGAACTACGCGCCGCTGACCGCGCTGCGGCCCTCCCCGGCCGGGCGCGAACTGGCCTGGCACGCCGCCGACGACCCCTCCCCCGGCCGGGCGCTGTGGCCGCTGTGGGGCCGCCACGTCACCCGGCGCCTGCGGGACCGCCTGGGCGGCCCGCCCGACCGGACCGACGCCCCCCAGCCGACCCACCCGGCCCAGCCGGCCCACCCGACCCAGCCGACCCAGCCGACCCACTCCTCCCACTCCTCCCACTCCTCGCACGAACCGACCCACCCGACCGAACCGAACGAACCGACCGATGTCGCCGGCCCGACCGACGACGAGAAAGCGAGCAGTTGCTGATGTACGACCTGCTGGTGGTGGGTGCGGGCCCCTACGGCCTGTCCATCGCGTCCCACGCCGCGGCCGCCGGGCTGAACCTGCGCGTCTTCGGCCGGCCCATGGCGTCCTGGCGCGACCACATGCCCCGCGGCATGTTCCTCAAGTCGGAGCCGTGGGCCTCCAACCTCTCCGACCCGGAAGGGCGGTGGCGGCTGGACGTGTACTGCTCGGGCCGGGGCGTGGCCGCCCGGCACGGGCACCCGATCCCGCTGGACATGTTCGCCGAGTACGGCCTGTGGTTCGCCCGCCATGCCGTACCGGAGGTGGACGAGCGCATGGTGACCCGGGTGTCGCCCTGCCCGGGCGGATTCGAGGCGGTCACGGACGACGGGCAGATGCTCCACGCCCGTACCGTGGCCCTCGCGGTGGGCGTCATGCCCTTCGTCGAGATCCCGGCCGCCCTGCGCGGACTCGACGCCTCGCTCGTCTCGCACAGCAGCCACCACAGCGACCTGGCCCGGTTCCAGGGCCGGGACGTCACGGTGATCGGCGGCGGCCAGGCGGCCCTGGAGACGGCGGCCATCCTCGCCGAGGAGGGCTCGCGGGTACGGGTGCTGGCCCGCGCCGACCGGCTGTGCTGGAACGACGTGCCGCCGCCGTGGGAACGCCCCTGGTGGCAGACGGTCCGTTCACCGCAGAGCGGCCTGGGCTGCGGCTGGCGGAACTGGTTCTACTCCGAGCGGCCCGGCCTCTTCCGGCGCCTGCCGGAGCCGACGCGCGCCCGGATCGCGGCGACGGCGCTCGGTCCGGCCGGGGCGTGGTGGGTACGGGACCGGGTCGAGCCGGCCGTGGAGGTGCTGCTCGGCCATGAGGTCGCTGCGGCCCGGCCGGTGTCCGGCGGGGTCCGGCTGGACCTGGTGGGCCGGGGAGGCGCGGCGGGGTCGCAACGGTCCCTGGAGACCGAGCACGTCATCGCGGCCACGGGCTTCACGGCGACGTGCGACCGGCTGGGCCTGCTCTCGGACGACCTGCGCGGGGCGCTGGCCACGGTGGCCGACGGATCGCCGGAGGTGGGACGGGACTTCGAGTCGTCGCACGCCGGCCTGTTCATGGCGGGCCTGGTCACGGCCTCGGGCTTCGGCCCGGCGATGCGGTTCGTGCACGGGGCGACCTACACGGCGGGCGCGCTGGTCCGGGGGGTGCGGCGACGGCTGCGCGCCGGGGGCGGCCCGAGCACGATCGTCCGGCAGCCCACGGGCAGCGGCGCCACCGGTTCGCCGTCCGTCCCGCTGCCGGGCGGCACCGCGTAGCAGCGCGGGGTCGGGTGCCGGACGGACGCGGAACCGTCCGGCACCCGGCACCCGGCACGCTAGCGGCGGGACGCGGTGCGGCCTCGCCGGTACAGAACGGTGCCGGCCACGAGCAGCGCGGCGGCACCGGCACCCGAGGCGGCCAGCGCGGCGTCGTTGCCGGTGTGGGCCAGCTGGGGCGAGCGCGCGGAGGACGCCGCGGTGCCCTCGCCGCCGGGCAGGGCGCGGTTCTCACCGTAGGGCGGGGCCGGGGTGACCTGACCGCCGGAAGGCATCTGCTCGCCACCGGGGGGCGGCATCGTGGGCCCGCTGGGGCCCGGCGTGGGTCCGCCGGTGGACGGCCCCTTGGGCCCGGTGGGGCCCGGTGTGGGACCGGTGGGGCCCGGCGTGGGCTGGCTTTCGGGGGGCGTGCCGTGGCCGTGACCGGAGTCGTCCCCGTAGCCCGAGTCGTCCCCGTGACCCGAGTCGTCCCCGTGACCGGAGTCGTCGCCGTAACCCGAGTCGTCGCCGTAACCCGAGTCGTCGCCGTAACCGGCGTCGTCCCCGTGACCGGAGTCGTCCCCGTGACCGGAGTCGTCTCCGGGCGGTGTGTCCTGCGTGCCGTGGTCGTCCGTACCCGACGTGTTCGCGCAGGCGTTGCCGAAGGCCGGGTCGAGCGCGGCGAGCCCGTCGACGGTGTTGCCGCAGACGTTGGCCTGTGTGTCGACCGGGCTCTGGACGTTGTTGCCGGCCAGAACACCCGGCGAACCCGCGGCCACTCCGTCGCTGTGTGTATCGGCGAGGGCGTGACCGCCGCACAGGGACAGAATGCCCGTCGCAGCGGCGGCCGCCACCATTCCCTTGCTCAGGGTCAGTCGCATGTGTGGTGGTCTTCCTTGAGAGATGGGAAAGGCCGGCCCCGGGCGCACAGCAAGGTGCCCGAGACCGGCCTCACCCGGCCGGATGGCCGGGATGGCGCGTCGTCAGCGGTTGACACAGACCGTCGGTGCGTTCAGCAGACTGAGGAAGCTGTGCTGGTTTCCGCACACGTTCAGCTGGTTGTGGACCGGGTGCTGGAGCACGTTGCCGGAGAGGAAACCCGACGAACCGATGGCCGCGCCGATCGTGTCGTCGTCGGCGAAGGCGGGGGCGGCCATACCGAGTGCCAGAACCACACCCGCGACAACGGCAGCGGTCTTCTTCATTGCTATCCCTTCTCTGGGGTCATGCCTCGATGACGGCCTAGACCGAGCGAGCACAACAGGAACGGCTCGCACCATGACCCGCATCTGCACACCAGGAATTGACGGCAGAGGTGGAAGGGAAAACGTGCAATACGACCGGTTCATCCGAATGCATCACGCCGTGAGACGTCGCTCCTCCGAGAGGAGCAAAGGGTGACGGAGAGCGGCCCGCGCGGGGAAGTCCGCGGGCCGCCGCACCGTTCACGGGACGGCGTGCCTCAGCCGCTGACCGCCGACAGGACGGCCATGTCCTCCAGGACGTGCGACAGCGCGCCGTCGCGCTTGGCCTGCGTGGAGTTGTCGGCGCACTGCTGGTTCAGGTCGTCCGACAGGAGCGACACGTTCTGGACCGGAATGAAGTCGAAGACGGCGACAGGAACGTCGTTCACGGCCGCGCACGGCTTGTTGAACGAACCGCCGATGAACGACAGCTGCGGGCTCATGTCCCCCTTGGTGGCCGAGTTGCCGAACGCCGACGACGCACCGTTGCCGTTGGCCACGGTCGGGCCCGAGTCGTCACCCGCGGCAAGAGCCATGGGAGCGGCCGCGACCGACATACCGATGACAGAAGCGGCGGCCGCTGCGGCGACCATTGCCTTCTTGAGCACTTCGCGTTCCTTTCCTCGTAGCGACGCACTGTCCTACGGCGACAACAACCGGGACCGGCGGAATTGGTTGCGGGCGTTCACCCGGTTGGCCGCACCGCTCCGGATTTTCCGGCCACGGCTGCGGCACGATGATTTCGCTGCGCCGCGCCGTGTCCGCCGACCGGGTGAACCGGAGAAACCGCACCACCCGCGCGAAGTTGTCCAGAGCGCTCCGGTGGACGGGGTTTCTTCAGAAAGGGACTGAGCAATGATCAAGAAGGTCTTCGCCTCGGCGGCTGTCGCCGCTTCCGTCATGGGAGCCTGTGCCGCGACCGCCCCCCAGGCCATGGCCCTGGGCGACGACAGCGGCCCGACCGTGGCCAACGGCAACGGCGCGATCCAGAGCTACGGCAACTCCGCCACGTACGGCAACATGAGCCCCCAGATGGCCCTCATCCAGGGCTCGTTCAACAAGCCGTGCGTCGCCGTGAACGACCTCCCCGTCGGGGTCCTCGCCGCCCCGGTCCAGAACGTGCCGCTCCTGTCGGACGACCTGAACCAGCAGTGCACCGAGAACTCCACGCAGGCCAAGCGCGACGGCGCGCTGTCGCACCTGCTCGAGGACGTGTCGCTGCTGTCCGCCAACAGCGACCGCTGACACGGTCCACGAAGGGCGGGGTCGCCGGCCGGCGGCTCCGCCCTTCGGCGTGTCCCGGCGGCGGTCAGCGGCCGCCGCCCCCGTACAGCGCCTCGACGTCGTCGGCGTAGGCGTCGAGCACCGCGTGCCGCTTGACTTTCAGGGACGGCGTCAGCATTCCGTTCTCCTCGCTGAATTCGCCCTCGACGAGGGCGAAGGCGCGGATGGACTCCGCGCGGGAGACCGCCTGGTTGGCGAAGTCCACGGCCCGCTGCACGTCGGCGCGCATCCGCGGGTCGCGTACCAGCTCGGACGCCGGGGTGTCCGCGGGCAGCTTGCGGACCGACAGCCAGTGTGCGACGGCCTCCGGGTCGAGGGTGATCAGAGCGGCGACGAACGGGCGGTTGTCGCCGACGACGATGCACTGGCCGACGGGCGGGCGGCTGCGCAGCCGGTCCTCCAGGACGGCCGGGGAGACGTTCTTGCCGCCGGAGGTGACGAGGATGTCCTTCTTGCGGCCGGTGATGGTGAGGTAGCCGTCCTCGTCGAGGGAGCCGAGGTCGCCGGTGGCGAACCAGCCGTCGTCCAGGACGGCTTCGGTGGCGGCGGGGTTGTTCCAGTACGCGCCGAAGACGACCCCGCCCTTGATGAGCACCTCCCCGTCGTCGGCGATGCGTACGGCCGTGCCGGGGACGGGCAGGCCGACGGTGCCCGGGCGGGGACCGAGGGGCGGGACGACGGTGGCGGCGGCGCTGGTCTCGGTCAGGCCGTAGCCCTCGTAGACGATGATCCCGGCCGCGTAGAAGAACAGGTTGAGGTCGCGGTCGAGGGGGGAGCCGCCGCTGATGGCGTAGCGCGTGCGGCCGCCGAGTTCCTTGCGGATGCGGCGGTAGACCAGCAGGTCGTACAGGGCCCAGGCGGCGTACAGGCCGGGGCCGGGTCCCTTGCCCCGGCCGAGGAACCTGTTCATGTGGGCCTCGCCGAAGCGGACGCCGATGCGGTGCGCGCGGTCGAAGGAGGCGCCGCGGCCGAGCTTCTCGGCGGTCGCGCGGCCGGTGTCGTGGATCTTCTCGAAGAGGTAGGGGACGCCGACGAGGAAGGTCGGGCGGAACTCCTTGAGCGCGGGGCGCAGTTCGTCGGGCTTGAGGCTCGGGCAGTGGCCGACCTCGATGCGGGCCATCAGGCAGGCGATCTGCAGGGTGCGGCCGAGGATGTGGGCGAGCGGCAGGAAGAGCAGGGTGGAGGCGACCTGGTGGGTGACCTCCTTGAAGATGGGGTGCAGCAGCTCGACGGTGTTGGCGGCCTCGGCGTGCAGGTTGGCGTGGGTGAGCACGCAGCCCTTCGGCCGTCCGGTGGTGCCGGAGGTGTAGCAGACGGTGGCGGTCGTGCCTGGGGTGAGGGACGTACGGCGCTTGGTGACCTCGTCGTCCGGCACGTCGCGGCCGAGGGCGGTGAGGTCGGCGAGCGCGTCCGCGTCCAGCTGCCACACCCGGGGCGGTGTCGGGTGGCCGGCCGTGGCGGTCGTCACCGTGCCGGCGTTGTCCGCGGTCTCGGCGACGACGAAGCGGGCGCCGGAGTCGCGGACGATCCAGTCCACCTGGTCGGCGGAGGAGGTGGCGTAGACGGGCACGGTCTGGCCGCCGGCCGCCCAGATGGCGAAGTCCAGGACGGTCCACTCGTAGCGGGTGCGGGACATCACGGCCACCCGGCCGCCCGGTTCGAGGCCCGCGGCGATCAGTCCCTTGGCCACGGCGGTGACCTCACGGGCGAACGCGGCGGCGGTCACCGGCTGCCAGCCGCCGTCGCGCCTGCGTCGCAGGACCACCGCGTCGGGGGCCTCGGCGGCGTTGGTGAAGGGCAGGTCGGCGGTGCTGCCGGTGGTGACCGGCGCGGCCATGGGGGCGGTGCGGACCTCGCGCACCGTGCCGGTGTCGTCCCGCACGAGCTCGACCTCGGCACGCGCGGCCAGGTCCGTGCGCCGTTTCGCCCGTTTCAGATCCTTGCGTACACCCATGACGGCTCCAGATCGCGGCCTCGGACGGACAGCTCGAACTTACTCCGGAGTCAACTTACCCGCGCGTAAAGGAAGGTCAATGGGTCCGACCGCATCCGCGCGGGCGCGTCGGGGGGTGAGGGGCGGGGCCGGAGGCCCGGGGGCCGACGCCGGGGGCCGGGGGCCGGGGGCCAACGCCGCGGGCCGGGGGCCGAGGCCGGAGCCGGGGCCCGAGGCCCGAAGCCCGAAGCCGAGCCCGGAACCCCAAGGCCCGAGCCCGGGGCCCGGAGCCGAGGCCCGGGGGCCGAGGCCTGACGCCGGGGCCCGAGGCCCGAGGCCGGGGCCCGGGGCCCGAGGCCCGAGGCCGGGGGCCGGGGCCCACGGGCCAGGGGCCTGGGGCCTGGGGCCAGGGGCCAGAGCTCTGGGGCCGAGGCCGAGGTCGGGCCCGGAGGTGGGGCTCAGCTTTCGGTTCGGTGGGCCTGGGCTATTGCTGTGGCCAGGTGGCGGACCTGCTCGTCCTCGGTCTGCCGGGCCAGCTTCGAGGCGGTCTCGTGGAGTGCGGCGAGGCCGGGGGCGCCGGGGAGGGTGCGGCCGCGGTCCGCTCCGGCGCGCAGGGCGTCGGCGAAGCAGGCGGCGACGCCCCTCACCCGGAAGCGGGGGCTCGCCGCGCCCACCGTGTCGTGGAGCGCGCCGGTCTCCAGGTCGCCGGAGCGCTCGTGCGGGGCGCGGGTGGCGGGGTCGAGCCAGCGGACGGTCGCGGTGGCGAGGTGGCCGTCGGCGCCGGGCCGGGTGCGCACGGCGTAGAGGGCGGTCACCGTGTGGCCGGGGCCGACCTCGCCGCCGTCGACGCGTCGTCGCGGAAGTCGTCGTCGGCGACCCGGCGGTCCTCATAGCCGACGAGGCGGAAGTCGGCGACCGTGGCCGGGTCGAAGGAGACCTGGGCCTTGGCGTCGCGGGCGGTGAGGTCGATGTTGCGCGGGAGCTGCTCGCTGAAGACCGTGCGGGCCTCGTCCTCGCCGGACACGTGCTGGGGCCGGGCCACGACCCGCCTAGGACACCACGTCCTTGCGGGCGAAACCGCGGAAGGCGAGGGCGAACAGCACGAGCGCGTACGTCACGGAGACCGCCGTGCCCTGGATCATGCCGGACCACTCGGGGTGCGGCTGGACGGCGTCCGCCCAGGCGAACTGCCAGTGCGCGGGCAGGAAGTCGCGCCAGTCGCCGAGGGCGGTCACGGCGTCCAGGACGTTGCCGACGATGGTCAGGCCGACCGCGCCGCCGACCGCGCCGAGCGGGGCGTCGGTCTTCGTGGACAGCCAGAACGCCAGTCCCGCGGTGACCAGTTGGGACACGAAGAGGTACGCCACGACCACCGCCAGCCGCTGGGCGGCGGTCCCCGGCTCCAGCGCGCCGCCGGTCGGGATCTCCAGCGGGCCCCAGCCGTAGGCTGCCGTGCCGACGGCGAGCGCCACCACGGGCAGCAGCACCATGGCCGCCAGGCTGAGTCCGAGCCCGACGACCAGCTTGGACCACAGCAGGCGGGCCCTGGGCACGGGCGCGGCCAGCAGATAGCGCAGGGAGGACCAGCTCGCCTCGGAGGCGACCGTGTCCCCGCAGAACAGGGCCACCGGGATCACCAGCAGGAAGCCCGCCGACACGAACAGGTTGACGGCGGCGAAGTTGGCGCCGGACGCGGTGGCCGTGTCCATCAGCGTCACCTGGGCGTTGCGGCCGCCCGGGTCGCCGCCGATCGCGAAGGCGACCAGCAGCACGAACGGCAGCGCGGCGAGGATGCCGCCCATGATCAGCGTGCGGCGCCGCTTGAACTGCCGGACCAGTTCGACGCGGAGGGGCAGGGTGCGGCCGGCCCGGTAGCCGGAGGCGGACTGCGCGGACGGGCCGTGCCCGGCGAGCGTGCTCATGCGGAGCCTCCGATCAGGGTGAGGAAGGCGTCTTCCAGACGCCGGTGGGGGCCGAACGAGGCGACCGGAACGTCGAGCCGCACCAACTCGGCCAACAGCCGCGCGGCAGCCGCGGCACGGGGGGCCTCCGGCGTCCCGGCAGGGGCGGACGCGGCGTTCGCCGTCCCGACGGGCGCGGACACCGTGTCTGACGCCCCGGCGACCGGAGCGTCCGGCGTCGTGGCGACCGGCGTCGTGGCGACCGGCGCGGACGCGGGCGCGTCGAGCACGCCCGACGCCTCGACGGGCGCTACCGGCCCCCCGGCGCGGGCGGATGTGACCGGCGCGTCCGGCGTTCCGACGGGCGCGTCCGGCGCCACGGGCGTCCCTACGGGGACGGGCGCGGGCGCGATGGGCGTCTCCCCTGTCCCGGCGGGGCCGGGTGCCGCGTCCGGTGTCCCGGCGGAGGCCGGCCCCTCCGGCGCACCGGCAGAGGCCGGCCCCTCCGGCGCACCGGCAGAGGCCGGCCCGACCGGCGCACCGGCAGAGGCCGGCCCGACCGGCGCACCGGCGGAGGCCGGCCCGACCGGCGCACCGGCGGAGGCGGGCCCGACCGGAGCGGCCGACGTCCCGACAGGGGCCGGCGCGACCGGCGTCCCTGCGGGGGCGACCGGCGTCCCGGCAGAGGCGAGCGGCGTCCCGGCGAATGCGGGTGCCGCCGCAGCCGGGGAGAGGTGGATCAGGAGGCCCTCGGGGGTGCGGGTCGCCGAGTTCACGCCCGGGAGGGCCGCCACCTTCTCGATCAGCGGGTCGGGGACGGGGGCCGCGAGGCCGACGAGCAGGGTGTCGCCGGAGCCGACGATCTCGTCCACCGGGCCCGCCTGGACGAGCCTGCCGCGGTCCATGACGACCAGGTGGGTGCAGGACTGCTCGACCTCGGCCAGCAGGTGACTGGAGACGATCACCGTGCGGCCGCCGGCCGCGTACCGGATCATCACCTCGCGCATCTCGCGGATCTGCGGCGGGTCCAGGCCGTTGGTCGGTTCGTCGAGGATCAGCAGGTCGGGCAGGCCCAGCATGGCCTGGGCGATGGCGAGGCGCTGGCGCATGCCCTGCGAGTACGTGCGCACCGCGCGGGCCAGCGCGTCGCCGAGGCCGGCAATCTCCAGCGCCTCGTCCAGGTGCGCGTCCTCGGGCGGCCGGCCCGTCGCCCGCCAGTACAGCTCCAGGTTCTCCCGGCCGGACAGGTGCGGCAGGAAGCCCGCGCCCTCGACGAACGCGCCGACCCGGGAGAGCACCGGGGAGCCGGGGCGGACCGCGTGGCCGAAAACGCGGATCTCGCCGGCGTCGGGCCTGATCAGGCCCATCAGCATGCGCAGTGTGGTGGTCTTGCCCGCGCCGTTCGGGCCCAGCAGGCCGAGCACCTGGCCCTTCTCGACGCGGAAGGACAGGTCGCGGACCGCGTACCGGTCCGCCGCGCCGGCGTACCGCTTGCTCAGGCCGGTGATCTGCAGCGGGACGCCGTCGAGCGCGGGGTCGGGGGCCGCGGCGGCGGTGCGGCGGCGGCCGGTCAGCAGCAGGGCCAGGGCGACCGCCGCGCCGGCGAGCGGCAGCCACCACACCCACGCGGGCAGCGGCGCGGCGGCCGTCTTCACGCCGGGCGCCGTCGGGACCAGCAGCCCGCCCCGCACGGAGACGGTGTACGTCGCCGGGGCCGCCGGGGAGGCGTAGCCGAGGTCGGTGGAGGCCAGGACCAGGCGCAGCCGGTGCCCCCGCTGGACCTCGTGGTCGATCGCCGGGAGGGTGACCGTGACGTCCTTGCCCGCCCCGGCTCCCTCGACGCGGACGGGCGTGACCAGCTGGGCGGGCAGCACGGGCTGCCCGCCGCCGGGGCCGACGTCGTACACCTTGGCGAACAGCACGGCGGTGTCGCTGGTGGAGCGCACGTGGACGGTGACCGTCGGCGAGCCGGTGATCCTGAGGTCGGTGCGGACCGGCGCCGACTCGAAGCGCGCGTACTGGCCGGGGAAGTCGGCCGACACCCCGACGCCGAGCGACGACAGCTGGGCCAGTCCGCCCAAGCCGCCGAGGCCGGGCAGGGCGGAGACGGCGGGCGGGCTGGCGCCTGCCGGGTTGGCGAAGCTCTGCTCGGGTCCGGTCAGGGCGACCGTCCTGCGCCCGCTCGCCAGCCCGGGATACGTGTCGCCGCTCGCGCCCCGCAGCAGGGCCGCGCCGTCGGTGGAGTCGACGCCTCCGGTGCGGGTGACGCGGAAGGCCGGGCCGGTGTCGGCGCGCCGGTCGTCCTTCAGGTAGCGGTCGAACCAGGCGCGCACCCGGGCCTGCACGCGGCCGGCCTCCAGGTCGCCGCCGTCGTGCCCGCCCGCGATCCAGTCGACGTCGACGGGGGCGCCGTTCGCCCGGATCGCCCGGGCCGCCGCGTCGGCCTGGCCGAGCGGGAAGAGGGAGTCGGTCTGGCCCTGCACCAGCAGCGTGGGCACCTTGATGCGGCCGGCGACGGCGGACGGCGAGCGGGCCTGGAGCAGGGAGCGCGCGGCGGCGTCCGGCGTGCCGGACGCCGCGACCCGCTCGTACATCCGGCACAGCCGGGTCTCGAACCTGGCGCAGCCGCCGCCGGTGTTGACGAAGACGCCCGCCCACAGCTTCTTGAAGACGCCGTTCGGGAAGAGGGCGTCCGCCAGGTTCCAGTACGTGATCGCGGGGGCGATGGCGTCCACCCGGTCGTCGTGGCCCGCGGCCAGCAGGGAGACCGCGCCGCCGTAGGAGGCGCCCGCGACGCCGACGCGCGGGTCGCCCGGCTTGTCGAGCCGCACCTCGGGGCGGGCCGCCAGCCAGTCGATGAGCCGGGAGACGTCGGCGACCTCGCCGTCGGGGGCGTTCAGCCCGATCTTCCCGGTGGACCTGCCGAAACCGCGTGCCGACCAGGTCAGCACCGCGTAGCCGTCCCTCGCCAGGTCCTCCGCCTGCTGCCGGACGTCGGCCTTGCTGCCGCCGAAGCCGTGCGCCAGCAGGACCGCCGGGCGGCGGCCGGCCGGGCCCGCGGTGAAGTACGAGGTGTCCAGGCGCACCCCGTCCACGGCCATCACCCGGTCGCTGCGGCGCACCCGGGGGGCGTCGTCGGAGGCGACGGCCGTCCAGGTGCCGGCGCCGGCGAGCACGACGACGGCGGCCCCGGCGGCCAGCAGCCTCCGGGGCCTCCGCAGCAGCCCGCGCACGCGGGGCAGTCGAAGATCCATGCGTCAACGGTACGGTCCGCCGTCGGCGACCGGGGCAGACCCCGGGGTGAGCCGCCGGCCCTCCCCCGGGAGTACGCGCCCGGGCCGGCGTACCGCGGTCGCGGTAGGCCGGGCCTGCCGGACTCGCCGGGCCCGCCCGGCTTGCCGGGCTTGCCGGGCTTGCCGGGCTTGCCGGGCTTGCCGGGCCTGCCGGGCCTGCCGGGCCTGCCGGGCCTGCCGGGCCTGCCGGGCCTGCCGGGCCTGCCGGGCCTGCCGGGCTCAGGCCTGCGCGTCCTCCGGGAGGGACACCAGCCAGCGCGTGTCCTTGCGCGGGCGGAGGTACAGGACCCAGTACAGGGTGGCGACGGCGGTGATGCCGCCGGTCCACAGCAGGTAGCCGGTCTCCTGCTGGCTGAGGACGTAGGCCAGGACCACGATCAGCAGCACCGGCACCGCGGGCCACAGCGGCATGCGCCAGGCGGGCGTGTGCTTGTGGTGGCCGCGGCGGGACAGCAGCGCGGCGACCGCGACGAGCAGGTACATGCCGGTGACGGAGACGCCCGTCACGCCGTACAGGGTGTCGAGGTTCACGAAGCAGAGCAGCGCGCCGGGGACGCCGACCGCGAGCGTGGCGACCCAGGGGGAGCCGAAGCGGCCGAGCCGGGAGAAGACGTTGTTGACCGGCTCGGGCCAGGCCTTGTCGCGGGCGGAGGCGAACAGGACGCGGGAGTTCTGGATGACCATGACGATGCCGGCGTTGATGATCGCGAGGGCCACGCAGAGGCTGACGAAGGTGCCGACGGCCGAGTTGGACCAGTCGGTGACCATGGTGCTGATGTCGCCGCCGGTGAGCGCGGCGATGTCGGGGGCGCCCATGGTGATGGCGGCGACCGGGACCAGGATGATCACGGTGGAGATGGCGAGGGTGGCCAGCACCGTGCGGGCGACGTTGCGGCGCGGGTGCTCCAGCTCCTCGGAGAGGTAGACGGCGGTGGAGAAGCCCTGGGTGATGAAGAGGGCGATGGCGAGGCCGGAGACCACCATCATGGCCGTCACGGTGTCCGCGTGGCCGTCGGCGCCGGCCACCTGCATCGACACCAGGCTGTCGGCGCCCCGCTCGCCGTGGGCGAAGCCGAGGAAGGCCACCACGGCCGCCGCGATGACCTCGAGGACCAGGAAGATGCCGGTGATCCAGGCGTTGGCGCGCAGGTCGAGCAGACCGGCGAGGGTGGCCAGCAGCATCACGCCGGCGCCGGTCATCGCCGGGTCGAGGTGCACGATCGGGGCGAGGTAGTCGGCCGTGCCCATCGCGATCACCGGCGGGACGATCATGACCACCAGCAGGGACAGCACGAACACCAGCCAGCCCGCGAGCCGCCCGGCCATCGTCGACACCATGGCGTACTCGCCGCCCGCGCTGGGGATGAGGGTGCCCAGCTCGGAGTAGCAGAACGCCACGGCGATACAGAGGAGGGAGCCGATGGCGATCGTCAGGGCGGTGGCGGTGCCGAGCGAGCCGAACAGGTCGGGGACGACCACGAACAGCGTGGAGGCCGGTGTCACGCACGAGAGCGTCAGCAGGGTCCCGCCGACCACGCCGATGGAGCGCTTGAGCTTCTGGGGGCTGTCCGCCGCCGCTGCTGCTGCGGCGGCGGTCTCGGCGGGGCGGAGCGTGTCGGTCATGCAACAGGTCCGATCGACTCGTACGACTGAGGGTGTGGGTCGGGAGCGCGCTATCGCCTCCGGCGGATCGCGTCCTGGTTCTCTACGTCCGCTCCCGGCGCCAGCATGGAACCCCGACGAAAACCATCACGTCAATGGCTGTTTACCTACGGATTCCGTTGCCGGTGTGCGATTCATCGAGCGTTAACGTTGCGTCAAGACCGCAAAACGGGCCACTTTCAGCCGTACGGTAACCGTAGCGCGGCCGGAAAAAAAGTGGAGCCGTCCGTTTACCGGACGGCCCCACCGGGGGTGCGGGTGACTCTCAGTGGTTGCGCGGGAAGCCCAGGTCGACGCCCGTCGGGGCGTCCGCCGGGTCGGGCCAGCGGGTGGTGACGACCTTGCCGCGGGTGTAGAAGTGCGTGCCGTCGTTGCCGTAGATGTGGTGGTCGCCGAAGAGGGAGTCCTTCCAGCCGCCGAAGCTGTGGTAGCCGACCGGGACCGGGATCGGGACGTTCACGCCGACCATGCCGGCCTCCACCTCCAGCTGGAAGCGGCGGGCCGCGCCGCCGTCCCGGGTGAAGATCGCGGTGCCGTTGCCGAAGGGCGAGCCGTTGATGAGGGCCAGGCCCTCCTCGTAGGTGTCGACGCGCAGCACGCACAGCACCGGGCCGAAGATCTCGTCCTGGTAGGCCTTCGCCGTGGTGGGCACCTTGTCGAGCAGGGAGATGCCGATCCAGTGGCCGTCCTCGTAGCCTTCGACGGTGTAGCCGGTGCCGTCGAGCACGACCTCGGCGCCCTCGGCGGCCGCGTTCGTGACGTAGGACGCCACCTTGTCGCGGTGGACGGCGGTGATCAGCGGACCCATCTCGGAGGCGGGGTCGTTGCCGGGGCCGATCTTGATCTTCTCGGCGCGCTCGCGGATCTTCTCCACCAGCTCGTCGCCGACCGGGCCGACCGCGACGACCGCGGAGATGGCCATGCAGCGCTCGCCCGCGGAGCCGTAGGCGGCCGATACGGCGGCGTCCGCGGCCGCGTCCAGGTCGGCGTCCGGCAGTACCAGCATGTGGTTCTTCGCGCCGCCCAGGGCCTGCACGCGCTTGCCGTTGGCGGAGGCGGTGGTGTGGATGTAGCGGGCGATCGGGGTGGAGCCGACGAAGGAGACGGCCTTGACGTCCGGGTGCTCCAGCAGGCGGTCGACGGCCACCTTGTCGCCGTGCACGACGTTGAAGACGCCGTCGGGCAGGCCCGCCTCGGCGAGCAGCTCGGCGAGCTTCAGCGACGCCGACGGGTCCTTCTCGCTCGGCTTCAGCACGAAGGTGTTGCCGCAGGCGATGGCGATCGGGAACATCCACATCGGGACCATCGCCGGGAAGTTGAACGGCGTGATGCCCGCGACGACGCCGAGCGGCTGCCGGATCGCGGCCACGTCGACGCGGCTGGCGACCTGCGTGGACAGCTCGCCCTTGAGCTGCACGGTGATCCCGCACGCCAGGTCGACGATCTCCAGGCCGCGCGCCACCTCACCGAGGGCGTCGGAGTGCACCTTGCCGTGCTCGGCGGTGATCAGCTCCGCGATCGCGTCCCGGTTGGCGTCCAGCAGGGCGCGGAAGCGGAAGAGGATCTCCGTGCGCTTGGCCAGCGAGGACTGGCCCCAGGTCGCGTAGGCGTCCTTGGCGGCGGCGACCGCCGCGTCCACCTCGTCGACCGTCGCGAAGGCGACCTTCGCGGTGACGGCGCCGGTCGCCGGGTCGGTCACCGGCCCGAACGTACCCGAGGCGCCTTCGACGGTCTTGCCGCCGATCCAGTGGTTGACGATCTTCGTCATGCCCGGTTTCTCCTTCACAGATGGCGGCGTCGGGTAGAGACGTGCCGTTCGTACAGCTCTCGCGCCTTGACCGCCGACGCTCGGGTCGCGGTCTCGGCCACGGGTACATCCCACCAGGCCTGCGCCGGAGGCGCGCCCGACACTGTGTCTGACGTTTCGGTCTCGACGTAGACACATGTGGGTGTGTCGGCGGCCCGCGCCTCGGCGAGCGCCTCGCGCAGTTCCCCGACGGTCCTCGCGCGCAGCACGCGCATGCCGAGGCTGGCCGCGTTGGCGGCGAGGTCCACCGGCAGCGGGGCGCCGGTGTACGTGCCGTCGCCGGCCGGGAAGCGGTAGGCGGTGCCGAACCGTTCGCCGCCCACCGACTCCGACAGGCCGCCGATGGAGGCGTACCCGTGGTTCTGCACGATGACGACCTTGATCGCGAGGCCCTCCTGCACGGCCGTCACGATCTCCGTCGGCATCATCAGGTATGTGCCGTCGCCGACCAGCGCCCACACGGGCCGGTCGGGGGCGGCGAGTTTCACGCCTATCGCGGCCGGGATCTCGTAGCCCATGCACGAGTAGCCGTATTCGACGTGGTACTGGTCGCGGGAGCGGGTCCGCCACAGCTTGTGCAGGTCGCCCGGCAGCGAACCGGCCGCGTTGACGATCACGTCCGTGTCGTCCACCACGGCGTCCAGGGCGCCGAGGACCTGTGGCTGCGTCGGCCGCACGTCGGGGTCGTCGGCCTCGAAGCAGGCGTCGACGCGCTGCTCCCAGCGCTCCTTGTCCTCGGTGTACTCCGCGACGTAGGAGTCGGCGACCCGGTGGTCGTGCATCTGAAGCGCCTCGGTCAGCTCCTGCAGGCCGCTGCGGGCGTCGGCGACCAGCGGCAGGCCGGCGAGCTTGTGGCCGTCGAAGGGCGCGATGTTGACGTTGAGGAAGCGGACGCCGTCGCCGGTGAACAGGGTGCCGGAGGCGGTGGTGAAGTCGGTGTAGCGGGTGCCGACGCCGATCACCAGGTCGGCGGTGCGGGCGAGCTCGTCCGCGGTCGCGGTGCCGGTGTGACCGACGCCGCCGACGTCCTGCGGGTGGTCGTGGCGCAGGGAGCCCTTGCCGGCCTGGGTGGAGGCGACCGGGATGCGGGTGGCCTCCGCGAACTCCGCGAGGGCCTCCTCGGCGCGGCTGTGGTGCACCCCGCCGCCCGCGACGACCAGGGGCCGGCGGGCCGACCGGATCACGCGGACCGCGTCGGCGAGCTCGGCCGGGTCGGGGCCCGGCCTGCGGACGGCCCAGGTGCGCTGCGCGAAGAACTCCTCCGGCCAGTCGTACGCCTCGGCCTGGACGTCCTGCGGCAGCGCGAGCGTGACCGCGCCGGTGTCCACGGGGTCGGTGAGCACGCGCATCGCGTTCAGGGCCGCGGGGATCAGGGCCGGCGGGCGGGTGATCCGGTCGAAGTACCTCGACACCGGGCGCAGGCAGTCGTTGACCGACACGTCGCCGGCGTGGGGGACCTCGAGCTGCTGCAGCACCGGGTCGGCGGGGCGGCCGGCGAAGACGTCGCCGGGCAGCAGCAGGACCGGGAGGTGGTTGATCGTGGCGAGCGCGGCGCCGGTGACGAGGTTGGTCGCGCCCGGACCGATGGAGGTCGTCACCGCGTGTGTGGACAGCCGGTCGGACTGGCGGGCGTAGCCGACCGCCGCGTGCACCATGGCCTGCTCGTTGCGGCCCTGGTGGTACGGCATGTCAGCGGCGTACTCCACCAGTGCCTGGCCGATCCCCGCCACGTTGCCGTGGCCGAAGATGCCCCAGGTCGCGCCGATGAGCCGGCGCCGTACGCCGTCCCGCTCGGTGTACTGGGCGGACAGGAAGCGCACGAGCGCCTGCGCGACCGTGAGCCTCGTCGTCGAGGTCTGCACCGTCATCGGTATCCCTCCCTGTGGTCCGGGTGAAAGCCGTCGGGTGCGCTTTCACGCCGGGGAGACACGCGTGTGCGGCCGAAGCCGTTCGGGACCTCCGGCGCGGGGCCGTAGCGGGCGGGGAGTCGTCGCTCGCACTTCGCTCCTGCCAGGGCGAAGCGGTCTCCCGCGCCGGAGGCGATCTGGACCCGGGGGCTCGGGGGGCGTGCGCCGCGCCGGTGTCCGACGCGAACACGCTTGCCCCGTCCGGGAGTTGTGGTTCCTCAGGACCTGTTTGCACGGTACATCCGACGTGTCGCGGGAGCACCCGCAGCTCGTCGCTGATGTCGCTGATGTCGCTGATGTCGCTCATACGGCGGCCTCACAGCAGCCCCACGGCGGCGTCCACGGCCGCGGCCACGTCGCCGTCCGCCGGATACAGCAGCGAACGGCCGGCCACCATGCCCCGCACGGTCGGCAGCCGCAGGGCGCCGCGCCACTTCTCGTACGCCGCCGCCCGGTCCTCGGCTCCGTCGCCGATGTCGCCGCCGAGGAGGACCGCGGGCAGCGTGGAGGTCGCCATGACCTCCGCCATGGCGTCGGGGTCGTCGGTGACCGGCACCTTCAGCCAGGTGTAGGCCGAGGTGCCGCCCAGGCCGGAGGCGATGGCGATGGACCTGGTCACCGCCTCGGCGGACAGGTCGTTGCGCAGTCCGCCGCCGTCGGTGCGGCGGCTGATGAACGGCTCGACGAAGACGGGGAGCCGGCGTGCGGCCATGGCGTCGACGACGCGGGCGGCGGACTCCAGGGTGGTGAGGGAGCCCGGGTCGTCGTAGTCGATGCGCAGCAGCAGCTTGCCGGCGTCGAATCCGAGGCGGTCGATGTCCTCGGGGCGGTGGCCGGTGAAGCGGTCGTCGAGTTCGAAGCGGGCGCCCTGCAGGCCGCCGCGGTTCATGGAGCCCATGACGACCTTGCCGTCGAGGGCGCCGAGCAGCAGCAGGTCGTCCAGGATGTCGGCGGTGGCGAGGACGCCGTCCACACCGGGGCGGGACAGCGCCAGGCACAGGCGCCGGAGCAGGTCGGCGCGGTCGGCCATGGCGAACCCGCGGTCGCCGACGCCGAGGGCGCCGCGGGCCGGGTGGTCGGCGGCGACGATCATCAGCCGGCCGGTGTCGCCGAGCAGCGGGCGGCGGATCCGGCGGGCGGCGGCCTCCGCGACCGCCTCGGGGTGGCGGGCGCGGATGCGCACGAGTTCGGCCACGTCCACGCGGTCGGGCGCGGGGCCGGGGGTGTGCGCGGGGGCGAGGTTGGGGCCGACGGTGTGCGCGGGGGCGGGCTCGGGCCTGCCGATGGCCCCGCGGGCGGGCCCTTCGGCGCTGTGGTGCGCGGGCGCGGGCCCGGCGGCGTTCCGGTGCGCGGGCGCGGGCGCGGCGGTGTCCACGCGCGCGGGTGCCGGCCCGTCCCCGTCGCCGGGGTGGGCGCCCGTGACGCGGCCGGCCCTCACCGCACCGCTCCGGCCTTCAGGGCGGCCTCGATCTCGTCCGTGGTCGGCATGGCGGAGGAGCACTCCAGGCGGGAGGCGACGATCGCGCCGGCCGCGTTGGCGTGCCGCATGACCGTCTCCAGGTCCCAGCCCTCCAGCAGGCCGTGGCACAGGGAGCCGCCGAAGGCGTCGCCGGCGCCGAGGCCGTTGAGGACGTCGACCGGCAGCGGAGGCACCTCGGCGGTGCCGCCCCTGCTGTCGACGGCGAGGACGCCCTTGGGTCCCTGCTTGACGACCGCGAGTTCGACCCCGGCGTCGAGCAGCGCGCGGGCGGCGGCGTGCGGCTCGCGCACGCCGGTGGCGACCTCCACCTCGTCCAGGTTCCCGACGGCGACGGTGGTGTGGCGCAGGGCCTCCCGGTAGAAGGGGCGGGCCGCGTCGGGGTCGCGCCAGAACATGGGGCGCCAGTCGAGGTCGAAGACGGTGGTGCCGGCCTTGGCCCGGTGGGCGAGGGCGGCCAGCGTCGCCGTGCGGCTCGGCTCCTCGCTCAGGCCGGTGCCGGTGACCCAGAAGACGCGGGCCTCGCGGACGGCGTCGAGGTCGAGTTCGTGGGCGTCGATCTCCAGGTCGGGGGCCTTGGGCTGCCGGTAGAAGTAGAGCGGGAAGTCGTCCGGCGGGAAGACCTCGCAGAACGTGACGGGCGTGGGCAGCCCGGGGACCGGGGTGACCCAGCGGTCGTCCACGCCGAAGCCCTTCAGCGCCTCGTGGAGGTAGACGCCGAAGGGGTCGTCGCCGGTCCGGGTGATCACCGCGGAGCGGCGGCCCAGGCGGGCCGCGGCGACCGCGACGTTGGCCGCCGAGCCGCCGAGGAACTTGCCGAAGGTCGTCACCTGCGGCAGCGGGACACCGGTCTGCAGGGGATACAGATCCACCCCGATCCGCCCCATGGTGATCAGGTCGTACGCCATCGGCTTCCCTTCGCATCGGCTCTCCGGCGTTTCTAGCTCCGCACGGCGAGCCGTGTCAATGGTTTGTCCGGACATTCGGACGAGTCCTTTGACAGCGCTTGCCATGAGTCCGCGCCGCCGGCGTCAACGCGCCGCGCCGGTGAGCCCGCGTACGCCTTTGCTGCACTCCTGTCACAAAAGCCACCCCCGTGTCACACATGTCGCATCTTCGCGGGCGGGCCGTCACACCCGGCGCACAGCCGCTGCCCGCCTCCGGGGTGGCTCGTTGGGCACAGGGTTCCTGATCGCCAGCGCAGCGCCCGGTCCCCCCGACGGCCGCCCCCGGCCGCCACCGCGGTGCGCGCGGGGAGGTGCAAGTCGATGACCGACCGAAGGCTCTGGTCGTACAAGGAGATCGCGGCGCACATCCGGGTACAGCCGGACACCGTGCGGTCCTACCGCAAGCACGGGCTGCTCCCGCCGCCCGACCACGTCGAGGGCGGCAAGCCCTACTGGTACGCCGACACCGTCCGCGCCTGGGTCGCCGCCCGGCCCCGCAACCGCGGGCGCCGGGAGGACTGACCCTCCCGGCACGGCCCCCCGGTCGCCGTCAGTCCCACGGCGCGACGACCGTCACCCCCGCTCCGGGCGCCGTGCCGAGCGCCGCCAGCGCCTCCGGCACCGCGTCCAGCGGGATCGTCGACGTCACCAGCAGATCGGGGCGCAGCACGCCCGCCCGCACCAGCTCCAGCATGGGGGCGTAGGTGTGGGCGGCCATGCCGTGGCTGCCCATGACGTCGAGTTCCAGGGCGATCGCGCGGGCCATCGGGACGGCCGTGGTGCCGTCCGGTGACGGCAGCAGGCCCACCTGCACGTGCCGGCCGCGGCGGCGCAGGCCGTTCACCGACGCGGCGCAGGTGGCGGGCGAGCCGAGGGCGTCGAGGGAGAGGTGGGCGCCGCCGCCGGTCAGCTCCCGTACGGCCTGCGCGGTGTCCGGCGTGCGCGACGCGTCCACGCAGTGCGCCGCACCGAACCGCCGTGCCAGCTCCAGCGCCCCGGGCGACACGTCGACGGCGACGACCCGCGCGCCCGACGCCGCCGCGATCATCACCGCGGACAGGCCCACGCCCCCGCAGCCGTGCACCGCCACCCACTCCCCCGCGGCCACCCGGCCCCGCTGCACCACCGCGCGGAACGCCGTCGCGAACCGGCAGCCGAGCGAGGCCGCCGTCGCGGAGGACAGCTCCGGCGGTACGGCGACCAGGTTCACGTCGGCGTGGTCCAGCGCCACGTACTGCGCGAAGGAGCCCCAGTGGGTGAAGCCGGGCTGGGTCTGCCGCTCGCACACCTGCTGCTCGCCCGCCGCGCACGCGCCGCAGGTGCCGCACGCGCACACGAACGGCACGGTGACCCGGTCGCCGGGACGCCAGCCGGTGACCCGGTCGCCCACCGCCTCGACGACACCGGCGAGCTCGTGGCCGGGCACGTGCGGCAGCGTGATGTCCGGGTCGTGGCCCTGCCAGCCGTGCCAGTCGCTGCGGCACAGGCCGGTGGCCTCGACCCGCACGACCACGCCGTGCTCGGCGGGCCGCGGATCCGGCACGTCCCGCACCTCGGCCGGCTCCCCGTACCGTTCGAACACCACCGCGCGCATCCGCCGCCTCGCCTTTTCGTCCGCCCCAGGGGCCTGTCCGGTTCGTCCGCCCCATAGGCCTGTCCGGTTCGTCCGTGCAGGGGCCGGTCCGGATACGCCCTGGCCTCGGCTCCTGGAGATCACCGCGTTCTCGCTGAACTCTAGGCGAGGGACCGGGGAGGGCCCGGCGAAGACCCGGGGGAGCCCGCCGCGGCGGGCGGTCCTTGGATAAATACCCCCTAGGGGTACAGTGGAGTTGGTGGAGGTCCCCGTGGGCCCCCACAGCCCCACCCGCCTCGACGAGGAGAGAGACATGACCGCCCAGTCCGACACCCCGGCTTCCGTCACCACCGTCTACAAGGTGAGCGGCATGAGCTGCGGACACTGCGAGGGCTCCGTCTCCGGTGAGATCTCCGAGATCCCCGGCGTCAGCTCGGTGAAGGCCGTCGCCTCGACCGGCGAGGTCACCGTGGTCTCCGCGGCCCCCCTCGACGAGGCCGCGGTGCGCGCCGCGGTGGACGAGGCGGGCTACGAGCTCGTCGGTACCGTCTGACCGACAGCACCTGTTCTCCGACCGACCGTGCCGACCAGCTGATACTGCGTCCGCGCGGTCCGGTCCGATGTCTGGAGTCCGGACATGACCAGCACCACCGCCCACACACCGGCGGACCAGGACGGCCACTCCGAGGTCGAGCTGCTCATCGGCGGGATGACCTGCGCCTCCTGCGCGGCCCGCGTCGAGAAGAAGCTCAACCGCATGGACGGCGTCACGGCCACGGTGAACTTCGCGACGGAGAAGGCCAAGGTCAGCTACCCCTCCGGGGTGCAGGTCGCCGACCTGATCGCCACCGTGGTGAAGACCGGCTACACGGCCGAGGAACCCGCGCCGCCGCGGCCGGAGCCGGAGTCGGCCGGGGAGACGACGCCGGAGGACCCCGAACTCGCCGCCTACCGGCAGCGCTTCACCGTCTCCGCCCTGCTGGCCGCCCCGGTCGTCCTGATGTCCATGATCCCGGCCCTCCAGTTCGACAACTGGCAGTGGCTGGCGCTCACCCTCGCCTCCCCCGTGGTCGTCTGGGGCGCCCTGCCCTTCCACCGGGCCGCCTGGACGAACGCCCGGCACGGCGCCGCCACCATGGACACCCTCGTCTCGGTCGGCACGCTGGCCGCGTTCACCTGGTCGCTGTGGGCGCTGTTCTTCGGTGACGCGGGCATGACCGGCATGCGGGACGAGTTCAGCTTCACCGTCTCCCGCGCCCAGGGCACGTCCACGATCTACCTGGAGGTCGCCTCCGGCGTCGTCGCCTTCATCCTGCTCGGCCGCTTCCTGGAGGCCCGCTCCAAGCGCCGGGCGGGAGCGGCCCTGCGGGCGCTGATGGAACTCGGCGCCAAGGACGTGGCCGTACTGCGCGCCGGCCGCGAGGTCCGCGTGCCGGTGTCCCAGCTGGCCGTCGGCGACCGTTTCGTCGTACGGCCCGGGGAGAAGATCGCCACCGACGGCACCGTGGTCGAGGGCACGTCCGCGGTGGACGCCGCCATGCTGACCGGCGAGTCGGTGCCGGTCGACGTGACCGTCGGCGACGCCGTCACCGGCGCGACGGTGAACGCCGGGGGCCGGCTGGTCGTCGAGGCCACCCGGGTCGGCGCCGACACGCAGCTGGCCCGGATGGCGCGGCTGGTGGAGGACGCGCAGAACGGCAAGGCCGAGGTGCAGCGGCTCGCCGACCGCATCTCCGCGGTGTTCGTGCCCGTCGTGATCGGGATCGCGGTCGCCACGTTCGGGGGGTGGCTCGGCGCCAGCGGCGACACCGGCGCCGCGTTCACCGCGGCCGTCGCGGTGCTGATCATCGCCTGCCCGTGCGCGCTGGGCCTGGCCACGCCGACCGCGCTGATGGTCGGCACCGGGCGCGGCGCGCAGCTCGGCATCCTCATCAAGGGCCCCGAGGTGCTGGAGTCGACCCGGCGCGTCGACACGGTCGTCCTCGACAAGACCGGCACCGTCACCACCGGCCGGATGACCCTCCAGGAGGTGTACGCCGCCGACGGCGCGGACGAGAAGCAGGTGCTGCGGCTCGCGGGCGCGGTGGAGCACGCCTCCGAGCACCCCGTCGCCCGGGCGGTGGCCGCGGGCGCCGAGGAGCGCGTCGGGCGGCTCCCGGAGGCCGAGGCGTTCGAGAACGTGCCCGGACGGGGCGTACGCGGGCGCGTGGAGGGCCTGGAGGTGGCCGTGGGGCGGCTCTTCGAGGCACTGCCCGCGGACCTGGCCCGCGCCAAGGACGAGGCCGAGCGGGACGGCCGTACGGCCGTCGTGGTCGGCTGGGACGGAGTGGCACGCGGTGTCGTGGCCGTCGCGGACGCGGTCAAGGAGACCAGCGCCGAGGCCGTGCGCGAGCTGCGGGCGCTGGGGCTCACGCCGATGCTGCTGACCGGGGACAACCGGGCGGTGGCGCGGGCGGTGGCCCGGGCGGTCGGGATCGACCCCGGCGACGTGATCGCCGAGGTGCTCCCGGAGGACAAGGTCGACGCCGTCAGGCGGCTCCAGGCCGAGGGGCGCAGCGTGGCCATGGTGGGCGACGGGGTCAACGACGCGGCCGCGCTGGCCACCGCCGACCTGGGCCTGGCGATGGGCACCGGAACGGACGCGGCGATCGAGGCGGGCGACCTGACGCTGGTGCGCGGGGACCTGCGGGTGGCCGCGGACGCGATCCGGCTCTCGCGCCGCACGCTGTCGACCATCAAGGGCAACCTGGTGTGGGCCTTCGGATACAACGTGGCCGCGCTGCCGCTGGCCGCCGCGGGCCTGCTCAACCCGATGATCGCGGGGGCCGCGATGGCCTTCTCGTCGGTGTTCGTGGTGACGAACAGCCTGCGGCTGCGGACGTTCCGGTGACGTTCCACCGAGGGAACGTTCCGCCGACGGCCGGCGATTTTATTACCGGCGGGTTGGTGGGGGCGGAAGTAAAAGTCCCTCTAGAGTCCTGCCTCGGCCTCACATAAGCTCTTCACAAGGCTCGCGCATCATCCTTACGCTTGAGTCCCGGTCGCCGGATCGGGGCTCTTGCGCATCTAACGGACATATGCAAGAGACACAGATCACAGTGATGTGAACGTAACCATCGAGGGGGCTCGAAGGTCTAAGTTGACGATGTCAGAAGGCGTCTTGGGGGGCGCCGACTGGCGTCTGGAGAATGTCTTGGGGGACTTTCTCCGGAGATGCGTTGCCGGGGCACGTACAGCGGGAAGCTTTGAGCGGCCCTCCCGTGCGTGCGCTGTCCCGGCAGATCGCACACCCGAGCGGCACGGCGACTTTTGCTCGTTCTGCTCAACTGCTCGATCTGCACAACAGCGATTCAGGCGCTGTCCTCACAGACGCCCGGCCGGATCCCGTGGGGGGAATCCGCACCGGGACATGGGAAGGCGCCCTGGTCGTCGGCCCGTGGGGGGACCGGCGCCAGGGCGCCTTCTGCTTTGTACGGCTCGGCTCGCCTCCGAGTGGGGCGCCTCAGCCGGTGTCGGGGGCCCGACCGCGTTCAGCGCTTTCGCGTCTCCGCGCGCCCGAGCCCTCGACCGCGGGTCAGCGCTCCTCGACCGGCACGAAGTCGCGCTCGACGACGCCCGTGTAGATCTGGCGCGGGCGACCGATGCGGGAGCCCGGCTCCTTGATCATCTCGTGCCACTGGGCGATCCAGCCCGGCAGCCGGCCCAGCGCGAACAGGACCGTGAACATCTCGGTCGGGAAGCCCATCGCGCGGTAGATCAGGCCGGTGTAGAAGTCCACGTTCGGGTAGAGGCTGCGCGAGACGAAGTAGTCGTCGGAGAGCGCGTGCTCCTCCAGCTTCAGCGCGATGTCCAGCAGCTCGTCGGACTTGCCGAGGGCGGACAGCACGTCGTGCGCGGCGGCCTTGATGATCTTGGCGCGCGGGTCGAAGTTCTTGTAGACCCGGTGGCCGAAGCCCATCAGCCGGACGCCGTCCTCCTTGTTCTTCACCTTGCGGATGAAGGAGTCGACGTCGCCGCCGGCGTCCCGGATGCCCTCCAGCATCTCCAGGACGGACTGGTTGGCGCCGCCGTGCAGCGGGCCCCACAGCGCGTTGATGCCGGCCGAGATCGACGCGAACATGTTGGCCTGCGACGAACCCACCAGGCGGACCGTGGAGGTCGAACAGTTCTGCTCGTGGTCCGCGTGCAGGATCAGCAGCTTGTCGAGCGCGGAGACCACGGTCGGGTCGAGGTCGTACTCCTGCGCGGGCACGGAGAAGGTCATCCGCAGGAAGTTCTCGACGTAGCCGAGGTCGTTGCGCGGGTAGACGAACGGGTGGCCGATCGACTTCTTGTACGCGTACGCCGCGATCGTCGGAAGCTTCGCGAGCAGGCGGATCGTCGAGAGGTTGCGCTGCTTCTCGTCGAACGGGTTGTGGCTGTCCTGGTAGAACGTGGACAGCGCCGAGACCACCGACGACAGCATGGCCATCGGGTGGGCGTCGCGCGGGAAGCCCCGGTAGAAGTTCTTGACGTCCTCGTGCAGCAGGGTGTGCTGCGTGATCTCGTTCTTGAAGGACGACAGCTCGTCGACGGTCGGGAGCTCGCCGTTGATGAGCAGGTAGGCGACCTCCAGGAAGGTGGAGCGCTCGGCCAGCTGCTCGATCGGGTAGCCGCGGTACCGGAGAATGCCCGCCTCGCCGTCGAGGTAGGTGATCGCGGATTTATAGGCGGCCGTGTTGCCGTAGCCGCTGTCCAGGGTCACCAGACCGGTCTGGGCGCGGAGCTTCCCGATGTCGAAGCCCTTGTCGCCGACGGTGCTGTCGATCACCGGGTAGGTGTACTCGCCGTCGCCGTACCGCAGTACTACAGAGTTGTCGCTCACGTCTTCCCTCACCGACGTAGTGCCTCATCTTCGAGGTTGCCCTGACTGTCTCTACCATCCCCCAATTGGCTCAGGAGAGTGCACTCGGGGTCGACCATCGGGCCTATTGACGGCACTCAGTGCCGTCAACTTGCTCATCCTGCCCCCTCTGTTGCTCATCCGGAAGTGCTGTGTGACCTAGGCGACTCATTTGATCGATCATTTTTTACGATGCCTGCCCCGGGAGCCGCCCGCGGGGGCCTACAGGGGCCTGGGGGCGAGCCGGAAGTCGAGCGCCGTGCAGCGGCGTCCCGCGGACACCGTGCGCACCGCCTGACCGATCGCCTTGCGTGAACCGACGAGGACGACCAGCTTCTTGGCCCGGGTGACCGCCGTATACAACAGGTTCCGCTGGAGCATCATCCAGGCGCCGGTGGTCACCGGGATCACCACGGCCGGATACTCGCTGCCCTGGGAGCGGTGGATGGTCACCGCGTACGCGTGCGCCAGTTCGTCCAGCTCGTCGAATTCGTACGGAACCTCCTCGTCCTCGTCCGTCAGCACCGTCAGGCGCTGATCGACCGGGTCCAGCGAGGTGACCACGCCCACGGTGCCGTTGAAGACACCGTTCTTGCCCTTGTCGTAATTGTTGCGAATCTGGGTCACCTTGTCGCCGACTCGGAAGACCCGGCCGCCGAAACGCTTCTCGGGCAGATCCGGACGGCCCGGGGTGATGGCCTGCTGGAGCAGCCCGTTGAGCGTGCCGGCACCGGCCGGCCCGCGGTGCATCGGCGCGAGCACCTGGACGTCCCGGCGCGGGTCGAGGCCGAACCTGGCCGGGATCCGCCGGGCCGCCACGTCCACCGTGAGCCGTCCGGCCGCCTCGGTGTCGTCCTCGACGAAGAGGAAGAAGTCCTTCATGCCGTCCGTGACCGGGTGCTGCCCGGCGTTGATCCGGTGCGCGTTGGTGACCACGCCGGACTGCTGGGCCTGGCGGAACACGCGCGTGAGGCGGACCGCCGGGACGGGACTGCCCTCGGCGAGCAGATCGCGCAGCACCTCGCCGGCGCCCACGCTGGGCAGCTGGTCGACGTCCCCGACGAACAGCAGGTGGGCGCCGGGCGGGACCGCCTTGACCAGCTTGTTCGCCAGCAGCAGGTCCAACATCGAGGCCTCGTCGACCACGACCAGGTCGGCCTCCAGCGGCCGGTCCCGGTCGTAGGCAGCGTCGCCGCCCGGCTTCAGCTCCAGCAGGCGGTGGACGGTGGAGGCCTCCGCGCCGGTGAGCTCGGCCAGGCGCTTGGCGGCCCGGCCGGTGGGGGCGGCCAGCACGACCCGGGCCTTCTTGGCGCGGGCCAGCTCCACGATCGAGCGGACCGTGAAGGACTTGCCGCAGCCGGGCCCGCCGGTGAGCACGGCGACCTTCTCGGTCAGCGCCAGCTTGACGGCGGCCTCCTGCTCGGGGGCGAGGTCCGCCCCGGTGCGGCCCCTCAGCCAGCCCAGCGCCTTGTCCCAGGCCACCTCGCGGAAGCCCGGCATCCGGTCCTCGTCGGTGCGCAGCAGCCGCAACAGCTGCGCGGAGAGGGAGAGTTCGGCACGATGGAAGGGGACCAGGTAGATGGCGGTGACGGGATCGCCGCCGTCCGGTCCGGGCACCTTCTCACGTACGACGCCGGGGTCCTCGCCCTCCTCCGGGGGCGCCGCCAGCTCGGCGAGGCACTCGATGACCAGGCCGGTGTCGACCTGCAGCAGCTTCACCGCGTCCGCGATCAGCCGCTCCTCGGGCAGGTAGCAGTTGCCCTGGTCGGTGGCCTGCGACAGCGCGTACTGCAGGCCGGCCTTGACGCGCTCCGGGCTGTCGTGCGGGATGCCGACGGACTGGGCGATCTTGTCGGCGGTAAGGAAGCCGATGCCCCAGACGTCGGCCGCCAGCCGGTAGGGCTGGTTCTTCACGACGGAGATGGAGGCGTCCCCGTACTTCTTGTAGATGCGCACCGCGATGGACGTCGAGACCTCGACCGTCTGGAGGAAGAGCATGACCTCCTTGATGGCCTTCTGTTCCTCCCAGGCGTCGGCGATCTTCTTGGTGCGCTTGGGGCCGAGTCCGGGCACCTCGATCAGGCGCTTCGGCTCCTCCTCGATGATCCTCAGGGTGTCGGTGCCGAAGTGCTGGGTGATGCGGTCGGCGAAGACCGGCCCGATGCCCTTGACCAGGCCGGAGCCCAGGTAGCGGCGGATGCCCTGGACGGTGGCCGGCAGCACCGTCGTGTAGTTCTCGACCGTGAACTGCTTGCCGTACTGGGGGTGAGAGCCCCAGCGGCCCTCCATCCGCAACGACTCGCCGACCTGGGCGCCCAGCAGCGCGCCGACGACCGTCAGCAGGTCGCCCGCGCCGCGGCCGGTGTCGACCCGGGCCACCGTGTAGCCGTTCTCCTCGTTGGCGTACGTGATGCGCTCGAGCACGCCCTCGAGCACGGCCGTGCGCCGCTCCCCCGGATGGGAGGGACTCCCCGCCTGATTGGACATGATCCGACGCTACCCCCGGGCTCTGACATCACGATCCGGTCTCGGGCCCCTGCGTCCCGCGGTGCGCCCCCGGGGTGCCGGTGAAGGTGGTCCCGGACGACGAGGACGGCGGGACGAGGACCACGCGACGAGCACCGCGCGACGAGGACCACACGGGACGAGGACGACGGGACGGGGACCCTGATGTACGACTACGACCTGCTGGTCGTGGGGTCGGCCAACGCCGACCTGGTGATCGAGGTCGAGCGCCGGCCGGGAGCCGGGGAGACCGTGCTCGGCTCCGACCTGGCCGTGCACCCGGGCGGCAAGGGCGCGAACCAGGCGGTCGCGGCGGCCCGGCTCGGAGCCCGTACGGTCCTGCTGGCCCGGGTCGGCGACGACGCCCACGGCCGGCTGCTGCTGGACTCGCAGCGGGCGGCCGGGGTGGACACGGTGGGCGTGCTGGTGGGCGGGGCGCCGACCGGGGTCGCGCTGATCACGGTGGACCCGTCGGGGGACAACAGCATCGTGGTCTCGCCGGGCGCGAACGGCCGGCTGACCCCCGAGGACGTCCGGACGGCCGCGAGCCTCTTCCAGGCCGCGCGGGTGGTCTCCGCCCAGTTGGAGATCCCGCTGGAGACGGTCGTGGAGGTGGTCCGCAACCTGACGCCGGACAGCCGTTTCGTGCTGAACCCGTCCCCGCCGCGGCCGCTGCCGGGCGAGGTGCTGGCGGCCTGCGACCCGCTGATCGTCAACGAGCACGAGGCCAGGGTGATCCTGGGCGACGCGTGCGTGAGCGACCGGCCGGAGGACTGGGCGCGGCTGCTGCTCGCCAAGGGCCCGCGTTCGGTGGTGGTGACGCTGGGCGCGCGGGGCGCCCTGGTGGCGTCCTCGGCGGGCGTCGGCCGGGTCCCGCCCGTGCGGGTCGACGCGGTGGACACGACGGGCGCGGGCGACGCGTTCACGGCGGCGCTGGCCTACCGCCTGGGCACCGGCGCGCCCCTGCCGGAGGCGGCGGAGTACGCGGCCCGGGTGGGAGCGGTGGCGGTCACCCGGCGCGGCGCGCAGGAGTCGTTCCCGACGGCGACGGAGGTCGAGGAGCTGTGAGACGCGCCGCTGAGCTGCGGTGCCGTGGTGCCCGGACATGCTTCGAGGGGGCCCGGCCCGTCGGCCGAACCCCCTCGGTTCTCCCCTCCCGTTCAGAACCCCCGCGATCCCCCCGGATCCCCACCCAGAAGCCCTGATGCCACGTACGACCCGCCAGGCGGGGGGAGGGTTGTACGGGGGCGCGGAATTTTTTCCGGGCCCGGCGGGCGCCTGTCCCCTCTGTCGGCGGAGCGGTGCGGTGATCACGTCGCGGAGATGTCCGGATCCTGCCACACCACGATCAACTGCGTTGCGTGTGCAACCTGTTGTGATGCAACATGCGCGAACGCGCTGTGATTCTTTGATGATTACGTGATGCACGGGGGTGGGCACGTGAAGTTCGACATGGGGTCGACGACCCTGTCGGAGCTCGGCAGGAGCACGGTCGGTTCCAGTGACGACCTGGGCACGTTGATCCGGTGGCTGATCCAGGCGGCGGAGCCGTTGGAGGGCAAGTTCAACGGATCCGGCAAGGTCGCCTTCGACTCGTTCAAGGCCAGGGCGGACGAGATCACCAACGCCCTGAACAGCTCGCTCGGCGCGATCCTCGGCGGTCAGAGCGGCATGGACACCGCCTTCGGTACCGGTGACGTCGAGACCCGGGACAACGCGACCAAGAACATGGGCGCGGCCAACTTCGACGCCGCCCGCTTCGGCGGCCGGTAGACACGGCCGACAGGGAACAGGGGGATTGTGACGATGGGTCAGAGCCAGGACCGCCGCTCGTACGACACCGGCGCCTCCAGCGAGGTGCAGGGCAGCCTGCAGGGCATCATCGGCCAGCTGGAGCGGGTGCTGTCCGACCGTGACCGTGCGGTGAAGGCCGCGATGGCCGACTTCCAGGCCGACGGCGTCTCGGACGAGTACCACGGCAAGGAGGTCCGCTGGAACCACGCCGCGACCGAGGTGCGCAACATCATCCACCTCGTCCGCACCACGCTCGAGGAGAACGACGGGACCGCGCAGTCGACGATGGCGAAGGCGCGGGCGGCGGTCGACAACATCGGTTGACGCGGATGTGTCATGACGGATGTGTCATGGCGACGGCGACGGCAAGTGCCTGAACTTCACGGGGGATCCACATGACGGGGTGGGACATCTCGCCCTCGGGCGTGCAGCACGTCCTGAACGAGACGGGGAAGGCCGCCGAGGGGCTCTCGAACACCGGCAAGGCGCTCGGTGAGACCCTGCCGAGCGCGGCGAAGTCCGCCGGCACGATCCAGCAGGGCGGTGTCGAGAAGAGCGGGGTGCAGGGGCCGGTCGCGGCGGCGCTGGGTGAGTTCTTCGAGGCGTACCAGAAGGACCTGACGTACGTGGCGGTGCGCACGTCGAACTCCCTGAGCGGTGCGGCCACCGCCACCAGCGAATACGTCAAGGGCGATCTGGAGATGGCCGCGAAGGCGCAGGCGAACGCGCTGAAGGAGCCCAAGATCGATCTGCCCGGGGCCGAGGGACCGCAGGGGGGTCAGTGAGCGCCGACCTCATCGATCCGCAGAACATCCCGCAGTTCACCGGCGACCTGGAGCAGCTGAGCACCGACGCCCTGCTGCTGACCGCGGAGGCGTCCGCCTTCCGGTTCGCCGGGGCGGACGTGCACGCCAAGTTCCAGGGCCTGTCCGCGTGTTATTCGGCCCCGGAGGCGGAGCAGCTCTTCGCGACGACCGCTCCGGTCGCGGCCAAGGCCGACAGGTTCGCCGACGACCTGGAGAAGGTGGGCGCGGCGCTGAGCGCCTACGAGGCGGAGATCCAGCCGCTGGTGGCAAGGCTCAGGAGCCTGAAGGCGCGGGCCGAGACCTTCCGGGCGGACATCGCGGGCGACGACCACTGGCGTGAGGACGACGACAACGTCCAGCTCAACAACGACCTCGTGCACGACGTCAACGCCGCGACCGCGGCCTTCTGGCAGGCCGAGATCACCTGCCACAACAAGATCACGGCACTGGTGCACGGCTCGACGCTGATCGTGGAGGACGGCGCACAGAAACGTCTCCTCAAGCGGGGCACGTCCACCTACGGCTTCACCGAGGATCTCCTCGACTCCTCCGACGAACTGCCCTGGGGCAGGACGGTCGAGAAGGAGCGGCACGGCCTGGACTGGCTGGGCCACCAGGTCGTGGAGTTCGGCAAGGGCTTCTTCGTCGACGGCGTGTGGGGCACGATCCGCGGGCTCGGCACGCTGGTCGGCTTCGACGGCCTGGACGCGATGGGCGAGGCCTGGAAGGGGCTCGGCAAGCTCGTGACCGGCCTCGGGATCACGCTCTCGCCGCTCGGGACGGCGTACTGGCTGCTGCCCGACGACAAACTGCCCGCCTACCTGCGCGACTCCCGCCGGACGGTGACCGAGGCCGGCAAGGCGCTGATCGCCTACGACGAGTGGGGCAGGAACCCGGCGCGGGCCGGCGGTGCGGTCACCTTCAACGTGCTGACGACCGTCTTCACCGGCGGCGCGGGCACCGCGGCCAAGGGCGGCGCCGTCGCACGGACGATCGGCGCGCTCGGCAAGGCGAGCCGGCTGGTCGACCCGATGACGTACATCGGCAAGGCGGCGAAGTTCGGCACGGTCAAGGTCGCCGACCTGTTCGGCAGTCTGAAGAACCTGCGGACCGGCGCGTACACCGACGTCCTCTCGGGGGCGGGGAGGGTCCAGCCGGACGGCAGCGTGCTGAAGATCGCCGACGACGTCCCGGTCGTGGTCGGCAACCACATCGAGTGGCCGGACGGAACACGCCTGAACCTGGACGACGGCTCGGTCATCAAACCGGACGGCACGCGGGCGGCGGCCACGGTGGAACTCTCGGCCGCGGACCGGGCGATGCTGGAACACACCCTGCCGCACGGGGAGGCGGTGCCGGTGGGCGCGGGCAGCAACGCCGCGGCACATGCCGGGGGCGAGGCCGCAGCACGCCCGCTCGGCGACGGCACCACAGGGCACGGCGGCGGACACGCCGCCACGCATGCCGGCGAGCAGGCAGGCCGGCACGACGCCGACGCGTTGCCAGCGCGCGGCGCCGAAGGCCGCAGCTCCGACACCGGCGCCGGGGGCCAGGACGGTCACGGCGGTGCGCAGCACGGCAGAGCAGAAGGTGGTCACGGGGGCGGCAGTACGGACGACCTCGGCCGTACCGGGGACGACGCAACGGGCGCCATACGCTATCCCGACCAGGATGCTCCGGGCCGGCAGACGAGCCCGGAGCGGCCAGCCTTTATGCAGGAAGGCCCGAACCCCTACGGACCCCGGGGAAGACTCACTCCTGCGCAGATCAAGGAGATACAGGTCTACCGCGCCAATAATGAGCCCGGATACTTCGCGAAATACTACATGGCCGACGGCCGGCGACTGAACACGAAGATCACGGATGAGAGCGGCTTCGCGCCGGTTCAGCTGGATGTAGACCCAGTGACGCGCGTGAAGACAGCAGCCTCGGACGCCCCACCGCCCATTCCGGAGAAGTACGTCCATGGTGCCGAAGTAAATCGGGCGCGGAATCAGGTACTGAGTGACGACACACTTCGCACCTTGGATGATGCGGCAGGCCGCCGACGGAGTTCCATCGACTATTCAGCGAGTGCCGACCGTCACAGGGGGCTGCTCGCAGGAACGGCGGACGACCTGACTCTGCGAGAGGTCGGAAATGAGTACAAATCCGCGATGACTGAACGCACCAAAGCCGCTGAAGCCTTTGGCGAGGCGGTAGCGGAGCATCAGGCAATCCCGGAGTTGTACCCGAACTCCACCAAAGAGACACTGTACGGACCGGCCAACGGCAACGATCAGTTCGACCAGGTTTGGCGCCGCGCCGACGGCGGGTTTGCCGTAGTCGAAGCAAAGTCCAACGTTACCACGGACCTCGGCTCCCGCCGAATACCTCCGGAGGATGGCGGCGGGAGAGCCATGCAAGGGACCCGTGAATACTTTCTGGACATCCTCCGGGAAATGCGACTCCGGGGCCGCGAGCACCCCAGCGAGGATATTCTGGCGGATGAACTCGAACAGGCCCTTGCTGAAGGCAAGGTCGACTACATACTCGTCAAGGGCAAGGTCGACGGCGCCAAGTACGCTGGCTACGAAATGCACAAGTTCGACATCGGGTAACGGGAGCATTCAGTGACGGTGAGGGTGGCTCGGCATGGCAGCCCGGGACCTGACGACCAGGCGTACGCGCAGAGGCTGGGCGAGAGCCTTGCCCGGTCCGTCGCGTCTCTTGAGCAGTCGCCGCGCATGTTCGACCTCGCGTTGAGCAAGGCGATGACTCATGTGCAGGCACGCCTGGCGGTCAATCCCGACGCGTCGGCGTTGGCCACCTGGGAGGCCGTCGTCACAGCCATGCAGGTGAGTACCGCGATGTTCGCAGTCGCCGGCCGGACCGATGGGGTCGTGGAGTGCCGGATCAGTGACCACGTGCGAGCGATTCCGGCGACCGGTCCACAGCCCTACGTCAAGGCGGGCAACTGGCTCACGGCCTTCTGGCTCTCCGTCGTATGCCGTGAGCAGGACCGGATGACCCAGTTGTGCGATGTCTCGATCGATACGCTGCGCGCATCGGGAACCGAATACGACGAGTACGTCTACCACTGGATCGACGCTCTCCAGTCTTACTGGCTGGAGCGCCCGGGATTGGGCGAAAAGTTGGTCACTGCAATTCAGGCGTCCGCCCCGGAAAACGCTCGAATCGCCGACCGGGACCTCCTGGACAAGATTCTTTACCAGCCGATCAGCCTCTTCCACCAGTTCCTGCGGAAGGACCGCGCCGGGTTCAATCAGGCTCTGGTCGAAGCGCTGCAACTCCACAAGGCGTTCTGGACTGCGACGCAGGACCGGGAGCGAACCGTCGAAGGCTACCTCGCACTGGGGCCGCTCGCCGTTGCCTGCCTCGCCTACGACGCCGGCCTCCCGATCGAGGTGGAATCCGACTATCTCCCCAGTGAGTTGCTGAATCGGGCCTGGCTCGGGGAGTTCCCCACGTGACGGCCCAGGACTACGACAGTCAGCTGCTGGAGTCGGTGTCGGTGCGGCGGCGGCGTCTTCGGGATGCTCTGCTCTTCGGTGCCCAGCGGCAACGGCGCTCCGTCGATGAGCGGGTGGGAAAGGTGTTCGCCGGAGTGGTGATCGCGGCCGTGTTGTGCGCCGGGTGTGTGGGGTGGTCGTTCGTGTCGCACCGGGTGGTCGGGAAGAGCCCGTACGGCGGGTCCGTGCAGTCGTCCGTGCCCTCGGGCAGCCCTTCCGGCCGGTGATAGGTTCGAACACGTGATGTCTGCGGGGGCGTTGAGTCATACGGCGGCCGGTGGGACCGCGGTCGTCCTCAGCCGCGTCACCCTGGTCGGTGAGCGGCGTCGTATCGATCTGGTGTTGCCGGCGCGGGAGCCGGTCGGGCTGCTGCTGCCCGAGATTCTGCGGCTGCTGGACGACCGGGTGGGTGAGCGTCCCGAGCCACGGCATCTCGTGACCACGGACGGCTCCGCGCTCGACCACGACAGCACCCTGGAGTCCGCGGGCGTCCGCGACGGCGCCGTGCTGCGGCTCGTGCGCGCCGAGGACGCGCCCTCGGCGCCCGTCGTGCACGACGTGAGCGACGAGGTCGCCGAGGACCTGGGCGGCCGGGCGTGGCGGTGGGGACCGCGGGCGCGGCGGGTCACCGCGGGGCTCGCCACCGTGGGGTGGGCCGGCGTCGCCGCCCTGTTCGCGCGGAACGCCTACCCGCCCGGCGCCGTCGCCGGTGGGTTGCTCGTCCCGGCCGCGGTCGCCGCACTCGCCGGGGCCCTGCTCGGGCGGGCCGGGCGGCGCGGGATCGCCGCCACCCTCGTCTGCGCCGCCGGAGTGCTGGGCGTACTCGGTGCGTTCGGTCTCGCCGACGCTCAGGGCTGGCCGGGCACGCTGCGGGTCGCGGGCGTGTCCGCGGTGGTGGCGGCGGCTCTGGTGCTGCTCGGCCTGTGCACGCCGTTGGGGCGCGGCGCGGTGGTCGGGGCCGGCGCCGTGGCCGTCACCGTGCTCGGCTGGGAGGCCGTCGCCGCCGTGCAGAACGGCGCGGAGACGGCCGGACAGCAGGCCAGGACGGGGGCCGTCCTCGCCGTCGCCTCCGTGGTGGTGCTGGGGCTGCTGCCGCGTCTCGCCCTCATGGCGTCCGGGCTCTCGGGACTCGACGACCGGCGGTCGGGCGGGGTGTCGGTGAGCCGGCACCAGGTCTCCGCGGCCCTGGCGGCAGCCCATCGCGGGCTGGTGCTCGCCACGGTGGTCCTGACCGTGTCGGCGACGGTCGCGGGCGTGTGGGCGTTGCGCGCGCCCTCGGTGTGGACGGTGCTGCTCGCCGTCGTCACGGCCGTGGTGCTGGCCCTCCGGGCCCGGGCGTTTCCCCTGGTCGGCGAGGTGGTGGTGCTGCTCGCGGGCAGCGCCGTGGTGGCCGTACGGCTGGTGTCGGTGTGGTCGGAGCGGTCCGGCACGGCGGGGGCGCCGCTGATCGTGCTCGCGGCGCTGGCCGTGCTGCCGTTGGCCGTCCTCGCCGTCCAGCCGTCCGAACACGTGCGGGTGCGGCTGCGGCGGGCGGGCGACCTGCTCGAGTCCGTCGGCGTCATCGCGCTGCTCCCGCTGCTCATCGGGGTCTTCGGCGTGTACGGGCGTCTGCTCGGCACCTTCGCTTGAGGGAGCGGGACGGCATGGCGCAGCGGGACGGCATGGCGCAGGGGGAGCAGCGGCCGGGACGCGAGGGCCGGGGCGGAGGCGAGCGCGAAGGCGGAGGCGGAGGCGGCAGCGGCGACTGGCAGCGTGATGTGTTGCGGGAGTTGGGGCAGCGCGCGGCTCCGGCACGCAGCGCCGGCGAGCCGACCCTGCGCCTGGTCCACTCGGCCCGGCCCGAACCCCGGCAGCCGGAACCCGAACCCACCCCGCCCACCGGGCATCGCCGGCCGGAACCGCACCCCACCCCGCCCGTCGAACGCCGGCAGCCGGACCCCGGGGCCGCTCCGCCCGCCGATCCCCGCACCCCCGCGCCCGTCCCCCCGGCCGGCCCCCGGCGCCCCTCCCCCGCGCCGGAGTCGGCTTCCGCCGTCCCCGCGCCGGAGTCCGTCCCCACGGTCGACCCCCGCCTCGCCATAGCCCTCGGCCGCCCCCGGCACGGCGACTCGCTCGGCCGCCGCACCGGCCGTTCGCTGCGCGGGCTGGCCTCCTCCGTCTCTCAGGACGTGGCCGAACAGACCCGTCTTGCCGAGGAGTTGCAGCAGCCGGTCACCACCGGGCGGATCATCGCCGTCACCTCCATCCGCGGGGGTGTCGGAAAGTCCACGGTCGCCGCGCTGCTCGGCCGGGCCTTCAACCACTACCGTCACGATCCGGTCCTCACCCTGGAGGCCGACGCCGCGCTCGGCACGCTCGCGGTGCGGATGGGCGCGGAGTCGGTGCGGTGGTCGTGCGTCGACCTGGCGCGGATCCTGACCCCCGCCATGCAGTTGACCGACGTCACCGGCTACCTGGTGCCCGTGTCCGACGGCGGCTGGCTGCTGCCCGCGAGCCAGGGCCGGGTGGGCGCCCCCTTGGACGTGCCGACGTACCGCAGGGTGACCCTCGCGCTGCGGCGGTACTTCGCGGTGACGGTGGTCGACTGCGAGACGCTGCCCGGCGAGGTGGCCCGCACCGCGATGGACACCGCCCACGCCAGGGTGATCGTCGCGCCCACGACCGCGGAGGGCGTCGGCGGCACCCGTCAGGTACTGGACTGGCTGGCCGGGCTGCCGCACTCCGCCCTGGCGACCACGGTGGTCGCCCTCACCGCGAACACGCCCGACACGCGGCTGGACGTGAAGACGGCCACCGCGCACCTGAAGGAGACCGGCGCCACCGTCGTCGTCCTGCCGTACGACCGCCACCTCGCCGGCGGCGGACCCATCCGTACGGATCTGCTCGGCCGTACCACCCGGGACGCGGCGCTCGGACTGGCGGCCGAGGCGATGCGCCGGGCGGTGAGGGTCCGGTGACACCGCGCCCGCCCGCCCGTCCTGCCCGCCGACGTCGAAAGCCCGGCCCGTGACCCTGCGCCTCGTCCACCGTCCCGCCCGCAGCACCCGTCCGCTGCCGCCCGCACCGCGGCGCGCCGTGGAACCGCCGCCCAACCTGCCCGAGGGCAAGCTCGGCAACGCGGCGACGGCGCTGCTCCCCATGGCCGGCGTCATGGGGTCGGTGATCATGATGACGGTCGTCCGCAACAGCCAGTTCGCGGTGCTCGGCGCGGTCGTCCTGGTCTTCGCGCTGCTCGGTGCGGTGGCGCTGTTCCTGTCGCAGCGCGGCAAGGCGCAGCGCACCCGGCGGGTGCAGCGGGAGCGGTACCTGGAGTATCTGGAGGAGCTGCGGGAGGAGCTGGGCGCGGCGGAACGGGAGAGACGACGCGCGGCCCGCGAGGTGAACCCCCCGCCCGAGGCGTTGTACGACGTGGTGCGGGACCCGGCCCGGCTGTGGGAGCGCCGCCGCCGGGACGCGGACTTCCTGCACCCGCGGCTGGGCACGGGCGAGGTACCCGCCCAGGAGGTGACGATCGGCCAGAGCGCAGCGGGCGGGGTGCTGACGCCGCCGGATCCGTTCATGCTCAACGAGGCCCGCGCGCTGCAGAGCCGCTTCGCCGCCGCCCCCGACTTCCCGCTCACCGTTCCCCTGGACCGGGCGGGGAACGTGAGCGTCGTCGGCGACCGGGAAGGCGTCCTGCGGGTGGCGCGCGCCCTGCTCGTGCAGGCAGCGGTGACGCACGCGCCCGACGACCTGGCCGTCGGTCTCGCGGTGCCCGGCGACCGGCTGGCGGAGTGGGAGTGGGCCAAGTGGCTCCCCCACGTCCTCGACGCCCAGGAGTACGACGGTCCCGTCGCCGCCCGGCGCATCGCGCCGAGCCTGCCGCAGCTCGCCCACCGGTTCCGGCACGAGCTGGGACGGCGGGCGGGCTACGCGGCCGAGGTGCGGCGCGGCCTCGCCGACCGGGACGCGCTGCGGGCGACGTCCCGGCTGCTCGTCGTCCACGACTCCTACGGTGAGCCGGCCGCCGAGCTGCCCAGCCCGGACTCGGCAGTCGGCCTGCCGGACCTGGGCGTCACGGTGCTGCACCTGCTGGAGCGGCAGGTGCACGAACCCGATCAGGTGAGCGTGCGCATCAGCGTCGACGGCGACCAGGTGGTCGTGGACGACCTGGTCGGAAGCAGTGCGCAGGGCACCGCCGACGCAGTGACCGCGGCCGGGGCCGAGGGGATCGCCCGCATGCTGGCCCCGCTGCGGCTGTCCGCGGAGTCGGCCGCCGAGGGCACGCCGGTCACCGGACCGGTCGGCTTCCCGGCCCTGCTCGGCGTCGACGACCCAGCCGCCCTCGACCTGGAGCGGCTGTGGGCGCCGCGCGGCGAACGGGACTTCCTGCGCGTGCCGATCGGCGTGACGGACCGTCACGAGCCGGTGCTGCTGGACCTGAAGGAGTCCTCACAGCTCGGCATGGGACCGCACGGGCTGTGCGTCGGCGCCACCGGCTCCGGCAAGAGCGAACTGCTGCGCACCCTGGTGCTCGCGCTGACGGCCACCCACTCCCCCGAGGACCTCGCCCTCGTCCTCGTCGACTACAAGGGCGGCGCCACCTTCGCCCCCTTCACCGGACTCCCGCACGTGGCCGGCGTGATCACCAACCTGGAGAACCAGGCCGGCCTCGTCGAACGCGTCCACACCAGCCTGGCCGGCGAGGTCAAGCGCCGCCAGCAGGTGCTCAAGGACGCGGGCAGCGTCGCCGACATCGGCCACTACGCCGCCCTGCGCGCCACCGGGCGCCCCGGCCTGGAGCCCCTCCCCCACCTCTTCGTGGTCATCGACGAGTTCGGCGAACTGATCACCGCGAAACCGGACTTCATCGACCTGTTCCTGTCCATCGGCCGCATCGGACGCTCCATCGGCGTGCATCTGCTGCTGTCCAGCCAGCGCATCGAGGGCGGCAGGCTCAAGGGCCTCGACACCTACCTGTCGTACCGGCTGGGTCTGCGCACCTTCTCCGCCGACGAGTCCCGCACGGTCCTCGACACCACCGACGCCTTCCACCTGCCGCCGCTGCCCGGGTTCGGCTACCTGAAGGTGGACACCTCCACCTACCAGCGGTTCAAGGCCGGTTACGTCTCCGGCGCCCATCACGGCCCCGAGCGGCGCACGGAGGACGGCGACCGGCCGCTCGCCCTGCCCTACCCGGCCTACAGCCCGGAGCGGACGTCCGACGCCGTGGCCGACGAGCCGGTCGCCACCAAGCGCGAGACCGGACCCACCGTCCTGTCCGTCGTGGTCGGACAACTCGCCACGGCGGCACCTCCCGTCCGCCGGATCTGGCTGCCGCCGCTGCCGGACGCCGTCACCCTCGACGCGGCCGCCGGCCCGGTGCGGGTCTCCGAGCGCGGACTGCACCTGGCGGGCGCCGCGGGCGGGATGCGCCCGCCGCTCGGCGTGCTCGACGATCCCGCCCGGCAGTGGCAGGGCGGGTGGCTGCTGGACCTGACGGTGGCGGGCGGGCACGCGGCGGTGATCGGCGGCCCGCAGTCCGGCAAGACGACGCTGCTGCGCACGCTCGTCCTCTCGCTCGCCCTCACCCACACCCCGGACGACGTCGCCGTCTACGGACTCGACCTGGCCGGTGGCGGCCTGTCCGTGCTGGCCGGGCTGCCGCACGTCGGCGGGGTCGCCGGGCGGGCCGACCACGAGCGGGCCGCCCGCACGGTCGCCGAGGTGCGCGCCATGCTGACGCACCGCGAGGCGGTGTTCCGCGAGCACGGGATCGACTCGGTCGACGAACTGCGCCGGCTGCGCGGCCTGGGCCGGCTGCCCGAACTGGGCGCCACCGACGTCGTCCTGGTGATCGACGGCTTCGGCGCGCTGCGGGACGAGTTCGCCGACCTCGACGACGCGGTGGCCGACCTGCTCAAACGCGGCGGCGGCTACGGCATCCACGTCGTGGCCGGCATGCTGCGCTGGAACGACGTCCGCATCGCCACCCAGTCGATGTTCGGCACCCGCCTCGAACTGCGGCTGAACGACCCCGCGGACTCCTCCGTCGACCGGAAGCTGTCCGAGACCCTCTCCCCCGACACCCCCGGCCGGGTGCTGACCGACGGCAAGCTCTTCGCCCAGGTGGCGCTGCCCCGCGTCGACGGCCGTGCCACGACGGGCGACGTGGCGGCAGCGCTGGAGGACGCCGCGCGTACCGTCCGGGCCACCTGGCACGGCGACGTCGCACGGCCCGTACGGGTGCTGCCGACCCGCCTGCACGCGGACCGGCTGCCCCCGCCGGCCGCCGAACCGGCGCGGATCCCCCTCGGTGTCGACCAGGAGACCCTCGCGCCGGTCCCGCTCGACCTGTTCGGCGCCGACCAGCACCTGCTGATCCTCGGCGACAACGAGTGCGGCAAGACGAACCTGCTGAAGCTCGTCGCCACCCAGCTCGTCGCGCGGTACTCCGACGAGGAGCTCGTCTTCGGCGTCTTCGACCCGCGCCGCGGCCTGCGCGGCGTGGTTCCCGAGCCGTACCGGGGCGGCTACGCGCACAACGCCAAGCTGGCGAACGCCCTGGCCACGGGCATCGCCACCGAGCTGGAGAAGCGCCTGCCGGAGACGGCCGACCCGGACGCACCCGACACCGGGCCCTCCTTCAGCGGACCGCGCATCGTCATCCTGGTCGACGACTACGACATCCTCACCACCGCGGGACAGCAGCCGCTGGCGCCGTTCCTGCCCTACGTCTCCTCGGCCCAGGACATCGGCCTGCACTTCGTCCTCGCCCGGCGCACGGCCGGTGCCTCCCGCGCGCTGTACGAACCGCTGCTGACCACCTTGCGCGAGACCGGCACGGCCGCTCTCGTCATGACCGGCGACCGTACCGAGGGACAGCTCTTTCCCGGCCTGTACGCCTCCCAGCAGCCGCCGGGGCGCGGCACCCTCGTCCGCCGCGGCCGCTCCCACCTCCTGGTCCAGACGGCCCTCGTCGCGGAGGGAACCAGGTGACCAAGGACGTCATCGCGCTCACCCGGAAGATGCCCGACACCTGGGCCCTGCTGGCCGGGCTCTACGCGGGCGGCCCCGGCGCGGACGTGAGCGCCGGCGCCGACGGCGCGGTCCTGCACCTGCGCGGGCCGGACGGCCGGCCGCTGGTGTCCGTGGAGGCGCCGGTCCTGGTCCAGGTGCCGGGCGAGGCCGAACGCCTGCTCGGGCGGACGACTCCGGTGCCGTTCTGGTGGACCGAGGCCCGGGCCTCGACCGCGGCGCCCGAGGCCGAGCGGCTGGCGGGCTCCGTCTGCGGGCGGCTCGCCCTGCTGCTGGACGGCGGCGTGTGGCCGGCGGAAGCGGCGGACACAAGGGTCGTCGACGTCACGGCCGTCGTCGCGCCGGACGACGGTCAGCCCGTCGTGGACGTGCTGACGGACAGCACGGCGGTCGTGCTGGCCGACCGGCCCGTGCTCGCCCTGACACCGTGGCTGTCGGAGGTCTTCCGGACGGCGGCGGCCTCGGGACGCGCCCTGCAGATCGTCACCCCGCCGCATGTCCGCCTCACCGCCGCCGCCCGTGCGACGCTGCTGCAGGTGCCCAACCGCTGGGTCGTCCAGGATCCGGCGCAGGGCTACTACGACGGCCTGTCCGGGGCGGTACTGCGCTGGCGGGACGGCACGTTCGCGCCCGTGGTCACCGCCGACGGCGCGGCCGTGGTCGCGGAGGCGTTCGCCAGGGCGGAACCGGCCGCGGAACGGCAGCTCGTGGTGGCGTTCCGCACCCTGCGGCCGGCCGCCGCCGACTTGGTGCTGGGCCGGGCGCTGGAGACGGCCTGGCGCACGCTGACCGGGGCCGCACCGGGTGGCTGGGGCACCGCCGAACCCGTCAATCTGCCCTGGTCCCCGCGTCAGTTGACCGATCTGGCGCGCGACCGGGCGCCCGCACCCACCCATCTGCTCGCCGTCGGACACCCCGGCCGCCCGGCGACGGCCTCGCTGCGGATCTCGCGCACGGAGGGCGGGGTCGAGGAGGACGTCACCCTGACCGTCGGCTACGGAGCGGACGAGGCCCCGCCCACGGACCGGATCGAGTCGCTGGCCGGGGCCCTGGCCGCGGACCACGGTCTGGCGACGATGCTCACATCGCTGCGCCGGGCCCCCCGCGACCTGACCGCGCCCCCTCGGTTCCAGGCGCCGCCCACCCCGTTGGCCTTCACCCTCGGGGCGCGTGACGTGCGCGGCATCGGTCTCACCCATGCCCGCCGCCCGCCGGTCGCCGGGCGGCCGGTGCAGCTCGGCCCCGCCTCCGCCCCGGCCCTGCACTACCCGCTCGGGGCCGGTGGGATCGCCGAGGACGACCTCGGCCACGACGATGCGGTGGTCGCCCGCGGGCACCCGTGCGACGACCCGGCACACCAGCCAGG